>JAUYTA010000303.1 GCA_030695265.1 Bacteroidota bacterium | reverse complement strand
AGCAGGAAAAATGCGGCAGAGTTTTCATTCTTTCTGGCAGTTCCAACCATGGCCGCAGCTTCGGCATACAAACTACTGAAAGACTACAAACACATTACTGCCGACAACATTGACCTTTTGATTATTGGCAATGTAGTCGCGTTCGTGGTAGCCATGATCGCCATCAAAACCTTTATCACCTTCCTGCAAAAACACGGGTTTAAAGTATTCGGCTGGTATCGCATTGTGCTCGGACTGGTGCTGATTGTTCTGTTATTGTTGGGTGTTGATCTGAAGGTGGTGTAAAAAAAGTATCTTTCGAAAGGATCCTTTTTGTCACTATGTCTTTAGAATGATTTTTATTTCTTGAATAAAATCAACCATCTTGATTAGCAATAATTCAACCTCATCAGTTGAAAATTGAATAAATACTTCATAATCGCCTTTTGTCCTATTTTGATAGGCTTGCTTCAGAATTTTTCCGTATTTCGAATCAACTTTTTTGCTCAAAATAAATTCCTTGTTAAACCATCCAATCAATTGGGTATGCTTGGAAGTTTTAAATGCATGTTTCAATGCCAAAGCACTCAAAGCATAAAACATACCATAATAAATACGATTTACTGCCAGAACTAATTTGTCACTCGACAATAGAAATTTGGCCAGTTCAATTGACTCAACCGCTTGTTTTAATCGGTATTCTATAAGTATATCTCTGTCATTCGCTGCTATCATGCGTGTAATCCATTTGCCAATGCATCAACAAAAATGGGTTGCTTACCACGTATCGTTGAAAGCTCACCTTCACTTAAAATGTGAATATCAGTTATGATATTGTATTTTAGATCAATTTCATAACAGAGGTCAGAAATTTCGCCCTCAATTTTCCAATCGGCTTTTTCCTTAAGTATAATTAAAAAGTCATAATCGGAATCCTTATGAGCCGTTCCATCAGCCTGAGATCCAAAAAGCACAACCTCTTTCAGGTTATCAGCAAATCTGGCTTTTAACAGATCATTCAGATCATTTAGCACTGCTTTATTATTCATTCTCATGGCAATAAACTTTCAACCAAAGATAAGAAATCCCTTGAATTAAAACAGAATGGGAAGTAAGGTGGAAATCCTGCTGTTGGGAGTTTCAATAAACATTTGAGGTAGCTGGCATCCTAAAAAAAATGATTCCATCTCTTTGTCGAAAGTTGGAATCACTTGATATTTTTTTTTTTTGAAAACCTTATTTCTATTTTCCCAACCTAAGTAGTAAACATCGCACCACCGAATTCCCAACCTTATTAATTTAAAATAAGGTAATAAGGTCAGTGAATATGGGAAATTTGCTTTGCTACTAAGGTTTCCAGAAAGGATAAGGTTTAGTTGTATAGTTATCTTGCTTTCCAAACCTTTGGATTCCGGCTTGTATGAAGTACTGCTGAAATAATCACCAATTTCTTGTCTTCGTCAATGTAATAATGAATCATAAATGGGAAGGTTTCTAAAACAGCAGTTCGTACACGATCATTTCTTAAACGAGCCGCTTTTGGAAACTTTTCAATCAAACGAATCTTTTCACGAACCTGATTAATGAATCTTTTTCCAAGTCCCTGCTGTTGTTTTTCATACCAACGGGCTGAATCCTGGATATCAGCTTTGGCGAGAGGTAGAACAATGGCACTGAACATTACAATTCATTTTCAATTTCATCCATTGTCTTTTCAAAATCCAATGCTTGATCTGGATTCTTCTCATAATCGGCAATACGTTCCATTACAATATCCATGTGCCAGGATGGAATTTCCATTTCATCCTGATCTAGCCCCTTATACTTGTTTTTTAGTTCATTCCATTCATTAATTGGAATGAAAACGCCTGTAGTTTGACCTTTGCTGTCGGAGATAAATTGTAAATTCATTGCATTTCAGTTTCCCCAAAGATAAGAATATCAACACACTAATTCAAAACAATTTTCTCACAAGCCTTTCTGATTCTTGCAATCGTTTCCTCTTTTCCAATCAATTCGCAGATTTCGAAAAGGTCGGGGCCGCTGCTTCCTCCCACCAAAGCGAGGCGGATTGGAACCATCACTGCTCCGAAACCCCATTCTTTGGAGGTCATAAATGCCGAGAAGGCTTCTTTGATCGATTCGGCTTTCCATTCTGATACAGTTGCAAAAAGTTCAGAAATAGCCTGCAACTTCTCGCTGGTATCGGCTTTCCATTTCGACTTCACGGTTTTTTCGTCGTAGCTTTCCGGAGCCTGAAAAAAGAAATGTGCCTGCGCCCAGATGTCTTTCACAAATTCGCAGCGTTCCTGAATCATTCCAACGATCCGTTCGAGTTGCTGCAAATCCGGAGTTATTCCTTTTTCTTTCAGGATAGGTAAAAACAATTGAGACAGTTGTGCAGGTGTTTTTTGTTGCATGTAATGGCGGTTGAACCATTTGGCTTTCTCCGGATCGAAACGTGCGCCCGATTTTACCACGCGGGTCAGGTCAAAACTTTCAATCAGTTCGTCCATCGAGAAAAACTCCTGTTCGGTTCCGGGATTCCAGCCCAACAATGCCAGCATATTGATGAAAGCTTCAGGAAAATAACCATCCTCGCGGTAACTTCTTGAAATATCACCCGTTTCAGGATCTTTCCAAAGCAATGGGAAAACCGGAAATCCCAATTTATCGCCATCGCGTTTGCTCAGTTTGCCTTTTCCTTCAGGTTTCAGGATTAACGGAAGGTGCGAAAACTTTGGCCGTGTTTCTGAAATGCCAAGCGATTCGTACAACAAAATATGAAGCGGCATGGATGGTAACCACTCTTCGCCGCGAATCACATGGGTAATCTGCATCAGGTGATCGTCAACCACATTGGCCAAATGATACGTTGGCATTCCGTCAGACTTGAACAAAACCTTGTCGTCGAGCTGATTGGTATTGAACGACACACGGCCGCGAATCAAATCCTCGTCAACAATATCGCGGTTTTCGGGCATTTTAAACCTGATCACGTATTGCTCACCGCTTTGCAATCTCTCCTGAACTTCTTCCGGAGAAAGGGTGAGCGAATTTTTTAAACCGTTGCGGGTATGTAAATCGTACGAAAAAACCTGTTTGCCGGCTTCTGCCTGTTTGCGAAGTTCGTCCAGCTCTTCCGCAGAATCAAATGAATAATAAGCAAAACCGTTCTCAATCAGGTAATCAGCATATTTTTTGTACATCGGTTTGCGTTCGCTCTGCCTGTATGGTCCAAAATTGCCGCCAAAACCAACGCCCTCGTCAGGAACTAAACCACACCATTTCAAGGATTCGATGATGTATTCTTCGGCTCCCGGAACATATCGGTTCTGATCGGTATCTTCAATTCGCAAAAGGAAGTCGCCCCCATGCTTTTTTGCAAACAAATAATTAAACAAAGCAGTGCGCACACCACCCATGTGAAGCGGTCCTGTGGGACTTGGGGCAAAACGCACCCTGACTTTTCTTTCCATTTTTGTGCTGATTAAATTTTCGACAAAGATAGCATTTCCCAAAGGTTGAAAAATACATTTATCCATATCGCTGGTAATTGTCAAGGTTTTTGGTCGAACCATGGCGTTTGTTAATTATTATTAACATGATTTCTCCCCATGCATGTGCTAAAAAGATTTGGAAATAAGATGATATACATATCTTTGTCGTTTAGTTATTTCAGTATTTATATTTTTAATTTTCAGATGAGACGATTTTTAGTTTTAGTTGCACTACTGCCGGTTTTTTTGTCGGGAACAGTGAAAGCAGATGAGGGGATGTGGTTACCGGCGTTGATTGAGAAGTTGAATATCAACCAAATGAAACAGTTGGGATTAAAGATTAGTCCTGAAGAAATATACAGTATAAATAAATCGAGCCTGAAAGATGCAGTCGTTTCACTTGATCATGGTTCATGTACCGCAGAACTTATTTCGGCTGAAGGATTGCTGCTGACCAACCACCATTGCGGATTTGATGAGATACAGCAACACAGCACAGTTGAACACGATTACCTGAAAGATGGATTTTGGGCAAAAACAAAAGAAGATGAATTGCCAAATCCGGGAAAGAGCGCTTCATTTCTTATTAATTTCGAGGATGTTACTTCAAAAATAATTCCTGAATTAAACGAAAGTATGACTGAAGATGAACGGAGTAATAAAGTCCGCGAGATTTCATCAAAAATTCAAAAAGAGGCGAGTCTTGATACCCATTATGATGCACGCGTTCAACCGCTATACGAAGACAACAAATATTACCTGTTCGTTTACGAAACTTTCCGCGACATTCGTTTGGTAGGCGCACCACCACAGTCGATGGGAAAATTTGGCGGTGACACCGACAACTGGATGTGGCCCCGTCATACCGCCGATTTCAGCATGTTCCGTATTTACTGCGGAAAAGATGGAAAACCGGCTGCCTACTCGAAAGACAATGTTCCGTACAAACCAAAACACCACTTACCGATCTCGCTGAAAGGCTATGAGTTGAACGACTTTGCCATGATTCTTGGATATCCCGGAACCACCAACCGTTATAAAACTTCCCACGGAATTAATTACACCATGACGGTTACGAATCCGGCAAGAATTAATGTGCGTGCCGAAAAACAGCGGATCATGAAAGAATTCATGCGTTCGTCGCAGCAATCCAAAATCATGTATGCGTCGAAATATGCAGTAAGTTCAAACTATTACAAATACAGCATCGGACAAAACAACGGACTTAAAAACCTGAATGTAATTGAGCAGAAAAAACAATTGGAAGATAAGTTTACCCAATGGGTAATTGCCGATGAGGAGCGAAAAGCCAAATACGGAGAAGCGCTTCAGATGATTGCGAGTTCGTACAGGGAAGTTGAAGATGAGAAAGCAATGGAATACATGATGGAAGCAATGATACGCGGACCTGAAATTTTCTATTTTGCCTATCGCACCCGCCCACTATACGATGCGCTCGTAGCTGACAAGAATTCGGAGCGTGTCAACCTGGCAACCGAAAGGGTGAAAGATGGCCTCGACCAATTCTTTAAGGATTACGACCCAATTACCGACCAGAAAATCGCAGGGGCACTTTTTAAAGTCTATCAACAAAATGTCGCCCCGCAATATCATCCGCCATTCTTTCATGTAGTTAAGTCGAAATATGACAACGATTTCGAGAAATATACAAAAGAATTGTACGCAAAATCAGTCTTTGGAAGTCAGGAAAAATTAACTGCCTTTTTTGAACAGCCAAAAGCAAAAGTGCTTGAAAAGGATCCTCTTTTACAGGCCTCGCTCGAAATTTTTAGAATGATGTCGTTAATTGGCAAGGAAACAGAAAAAACAACGGAGGCACTTGACAAAGGAAACCGCTTATTTGTTGGCGGACTGATGGAAATGGAAGCTGATAAGAATTTTTATCCTGATGCCAACTCAAGTATGCGTTTAACTTATGGCACTGTGAGCGATTACATTCCGCGCGATGGAGTTAAGTATAAATATTACACCACTTTACGCGGGTACATTGAAAAAGAAATTCCCGGTGATGATGAATTTGCTGTACCTGCCAAACTGAAAGAACTATACGAAGCCAAAGATTTTGGCCGTTATGCCGATCAGGATGGAGATTTGCGAACCTGCTTCATTACCAACAACGACATTACCGGCGGCAACTCCGGAAGCCCCGTCATCAATGCAAACGGAGAACTGATTGGAATTGCTTTCGATGGAAACTGGGAAGCAATGAGCGGTGATCTGGCATTCGAAAACGAGATTCAAAAATGCATCAATGTTGACATTCGGTTTGTACTCTGGGTGATCGATAAAATGGCCGGCGCAAACAACCTCATCGATGAAATGACAATCGTAAATTGAACATTACAATCTACACTGATGGCGCCGCACGCGGAAATCCGGGTCCGGGAGGATACGGGGCAGTTCTGATGTCGGGACAATTCAGGAAAGAATTATCCGGCGGATTTGAAATGACCACCAATAACCGGATGGAATTGCTGGCTGTAATTGTTGCTTTGGAAGCGCTGAAAATCGAAAACTCACAGGTAACCATTTATTCCGACTCAAAATATGTAGTGGATGCCGTTGAAAAAGGTTGGATCTGGAATTGGGTTAAAATCAGGTTCAAAGGCAAAAAGAATGAAGACCTTTGGCTTCGTTTCCTGAAAATTTACCAAAAGCACAAAGTGAAATTTGTATGGGTGAAAGGTCATGCTGAAATTCCGGAGAACGAACGTTGCGACCAGTTGGCGGTGGAAGCATCGTTGCAACCGCGGTTACAGAAAGACATCGGTTACCTGGCGAGTCTTGTATAAAATAATATGATTGTCCGTTTGCATACCTATCTGGTATTTTGTGGCAGTCAATTGTGGTCATTTTCCTTTCATTATCAGAAAGCGGCAGAGCCGCATAATATTTGTAGTAATGAGGTAGATTCAATTATTGTAAGGTGCAGCGCACCGGAATATTTAAGCATTTGATGGTGATATTTCGGTGCGCTGCACCTGTTGTGCTCAATTCGCTATTCAATCTACAAATATTATGGTGCGCTGCACCTTTTAAAAGGGTATATTTGCTCCATACCAAACCTAATAGAGCCGAAAAAATTATTTTTGCCAATAAAAACCTATGCTGAATGACTATCCTGTATAATCTCTCCATTTTCATTTATTCCATACTGATTCGACTGGCAGCGCCTTTCAACACAAAAGCCAGCCAGATACTGAAAGGTCGCCAGCATGTTTTCGATGAATTAACCAATAAAATCAAACACGACCGGCCAATTGCATGGGTTCATTGCGCTTCGCTGGGCGAATTCGAACAAGGACGGCCCGTGATTGAAGCCATCAAAAAGCAACATCCCGAATACCGGATTCTCCTGACTTTTTTCTCTCCCTCGGGATACGAAATCAGGAAAAATTACGAGTTGGCCGATTACATCTGTTATTTGCCCGCCGATACCAAAAGCAATGCACGGAAACTGATTAAACTGGTTAATCCTGAAGTCGTTTTCTTTGTGAAGTACGAATTCTGGTTTCACTACATTCAGGAATTAAAGAAACAAAACATTCCGCTTTACCTTGTTTCTGCCATTTTCAGGGAAAACCAGTTATTCTTCAAAAATACTCCATGGGGAAAATGGTACCGCAAAATGTTATTTGGGTTCAGTCACTTTTTTGTTCAGGATGAGCAATCGGTTAAATTACTGACCGGCATAGGAGTAACCAATGTGACAAAAGCCGGCGACACCCGATTCGACCGTGTAGCCGAAATTGCCCGCAACGGGAAAGACATTCCGCTGATTGAAAAATTCAAGGGAAATAGCCAATTGGTAGTTGCCGGGAGCACCTGGAAACCAGACGAGGATTTACTGATTGAATACATTCATGCCCATCCTGAAATTAAATTCGTGATTGCACCCCACGAAACGAAAAAAGGAAACATCGACCGGTTGATAAGTCAGTTGAAAACCCCTGTTATTTGTTATACAGAAGCATCCGCAGAAACGGTTATGAACAAACAGGTTTTGCTTGTTGATACCATCGGACTGCTTTCTTTAGTATATAAATACGCTGATCTGGCTTATATTGGAGGTGGGTTTGGCGTTGGAATCCACAACACGCTGGAAGCTGCTATCTTCGGAATGCCCATCGTTTTTGGACCCAACTACCTGAGGTTTAACGAGGCAACCACCATGGTTAAGCTTGGCATTGCCCACTCCGTGAATGATTATTCAGGAGCAAAAGCAATACTTGACACATTACTTACAGATACCGGAAAGAGGAAAGAAATCACTTCCGCCTGTATTAGTTTCACACAACAAAACCTGGGCGCAACAAATACCATTGTCGGCAAAGTTTTCAACAAACTTTCAATTTAGGAATCCAAAAAGCAAATTCAGGCTCCATTAAGTCCAAAAAGCTTTATTTCAGCCATGTTGCGAATATCTAATTCTTCATTTCCCGAAAAACAATTTTCATTTTTGTAAACTTTTTTCAACATTCTAATTGTTAGTATCCTCATTACAAACATACTAACATTGCTAAGTTGATAACTTTTGCATTTATTTCCAAAATTTGTATTCTTTTTTCCGAGTACAGGCCTTATATTGCATACGGCAAAAAAGTCATCACAAAAACTTATTTCGCAACACATATACAACCTATTAACAATTATTAAAGATCAAATCTTCAGGTTATGACATTTAAAAACGTGGCAATTGAGCCCCAAACGGGCAAAACGACTTACTCCCCGGACGAAGCTTATAAAGCATCGCAAATATATTTTAAGGGAGACGACCTTGCTGCAAGGGTCTGGGTTAACAAGTATGCATTGAAGGATTCGTTCGGCAATCTCTACGAACTGACTCCCGATGATATGCACCGTCGCCTGGCTTCGGAAATTGCCAGAATTGAAAAAAACTACGAAAATCCGATGAGTGAAGAACAGATTTTCGCACTTCTGAAAGACTTTAAATACATCGTCCCCCAAGGCGGACCGATGACCGGAATCGGCAACGATTTCCAGATTGCTTCGCTTTCAAACTGTTTCGTAATTGGCAACGAAGGACATTCCGATTCGTACGGAGGCATCCTGAAAGTTGATCAGGAACAGGTTCAGCTGATGAAACGCCGCGGAGGTGTTGGCCACGATCTTTCTCACATCAGGCCAAAAGGTTCACCGGTTAAAAACTCGGCGCTCACCTCAACAGGCATTGTTCCTTTTATGGAACGCTATTCAAATTCGACCCGCGAAGTTGCACAAGATGGCCGTCGTGGCGCATTGATGCTTTCGGTTTCAATTAAACATCCCGATGCAGAATCCTTTATTGATGCAAAAATGGATCAGGGGAAAGTAACCGGCGCGAATGTTTCGGTAAAAATTCACGACGATTTTATGCAGGCAATTGAGGCTGGTGAAAAATACATGACCCAGTATCCGATCGATGCGAAAAATCCGAAATACACCAAAGAAATTGATGCGACCAATCTCTGGAAAAAAATTGTTCACAACGCATGGAAATCTGCTGAACCAGGCATCCTGTTCTGGGATACCATCATCAAAGAATCGGTTCCGGACTGTTATGCCGACCTTGGCTACAAAACCGTTTCGACCAATCCTTGCGGCGAAATCCCTTTGTGCCCATACGATAGCTGCCGTTTGATTGCAGTAAACCTGAATTCGTATGTTGAGAATGCGTTTACACCAAAAGCAAAATTCAATTTCGAACTGTTCAAAGAACACGTTGCTTATGCACAGCGAATGATGGACGACATCATTGATCTCGAGCTGGAAAAAATTAACGGCATTCTCGGAAAGATTGACGATGATCCCGAAAATGAAGACATCAAACACATTGAGCGGTCGATGTGGTTGAAAATCCAAACCAAAGCCAAAGAAGGACGCCGTACCGGAGTTGGAATTACTGCCGAAGGTGATATGCTGGCTTCGTTGGGTTTGCGTTACGGAAGCGACGATGCGACTGATTTTAGCGAAGAAATTCACAAAACCGTTGCCGTTGAAGCTTACCGTTCGTCGGTGAACATGGCCAAGGAACGCGGAGCTTTCGCGATTTACAGCACCGACCGCGAAAAGAACAACCCGATGATCAAACGCTTGCGTGCAGAAGACGAAGGAATGTACCAGGACATGGTAAAATACGGACGTCGTAACATTGCCCTGCTGACCATCGCCCCAACCGGAACAACCAGCCTGATGACCCAGACCACTTCAGGAATTGAACCTGTATTTATGCCTGTTTACAAACGTCGCCGGAAGGTAAACCCGAACGACAAAGACGTAAAGGTTGATTTTGTTGACGAAGTGGGCGACTCATGGGAAGAATACATCGTTTTCCACCACCAGTTCAAAAACTGGATGGAAGTAAACGGACACGACCTGAGCAAAAACTATTCGAATGAAGAACTTGATTTGCTGATTGAAAAGTCTCCATACTACAAAGCAACTTCGAACGATGTTGACTGGATGAACAAAGTACGGATGCAGGGAAAAATCCAGAAATGGGTAGATCATTCGATCAGCGTAACCATCAATCTACCAGCCGATGCCGACGAGGATTTGGTAGGAAGACTCTACTTTGAAGCGTGGAAAAGCGGCTGCAAGGGCGTTACCGTTTATCGTGACGGTTGCCGCTCTGGGGTGCTCATTTCCCACAAAAAAGAGGATGAAGCCAAAGACAGCATTTTCCCGACCAAGCGCCCCGTTGAATTGGATGCCGATGTGGTTCGCTTCCAGAACACAAAAGACAAATGGGTGGCTTTTATTGGAACCATCGACGGAAAACCTTATGAAATTTTCACCGGACTTTCGGACGATGAAGACGGAATTTTGCTGCCACGCACCATCACCGGCGGAAAAATCATTAAGAACATTGAACCCGACGGCAGCAAACGGTACGATTTTCAATATGTAAATAAACGCGGTTACAAAACCACGATCGAAGGGCTGTCGTACAAATTCAACCCGGTATTCTGGAACTATGCCAAGTTAATCTCCGGAATTCTGCGTCACGGAATGCCCATCCACAAAGTAGTCGATACGGTTACCAGCCTTCAGTTTGACAATGAAACCATTAACAGCTGGAAAGCCGGTGTTGCCCGCGCACTGAAAAAATACATTCCGGACGGAACCGCCGCTGCAGGAGCCGTTTGCGAAGAATGTGCCTCACACAATGTGATCTATCAGGAAGGTTGCCTGACTTGCCCCGACTGCGGATCATCCAAATGCGGTTGATACGAACAATTCCTGAATAAATAATGCTAATATTAACAGAGGCTGTCTTTAAAAAGGCGGCCTTTGTTCGTTTACATCCTTTTGAAAACATCTTTACCGCAACGATAAATTGCGCTTCCAACAAACTGATTGTCTTTTAAAAATGAATGGAAATAATATGGTTAAATTTGGAAAAAGTAATGTATATTTGGGAATAGATATTAGTTTTAGGGCAGTTTAATCGCTACATGAAACGGTATCGGTTCTTGAAAATTTTTAGATTGACTGTTTACCAGCTTGAGAGATTTTCGGGATTTGAAAGGGACTTGTTAATATATCCAAAGTTGAGATATAAAAACACATTTTTTCATCAGATAATACAGAAATAAACACAGGTAATTTTATACAATCGTTTTGGGCAATAATACAACGACAGATGG
>JAUYTA010000290.1 GCA_030695265.1 Bacteroidota bacterium | reverse complement strand
ACGTCCATGGAAAATATATGGTGAAGGCCCGTCAACATTGAAAAACCAACCCAAAGGTCAATTCGGCGGTTTAAGTGATGTTCGTCCGTATGAATCATCTGATATCCGGTTTACAACAAAAGACAAAGCCCTTTATGCTTTTTGTATGCAAGCTCCTGCCAACAATATCAGAATCCTTTCGTTGGGCAAAAATTCAAAAGTCTCCACGCAAAAAGTAGCTTCCATTAAAATGCTCGGAAGTTCAGAGGAAATCAAATGGAATCAGGAAAATGAAGCGTTGGTTATCAGTAAACCTTCAAAATTACCCAATTGGCAGGTGATCGGATTTAAAATCGAATTTCAGAAATAATTACAAAAGGACTAAAACTCAAAAGAATCCGGAGAATTCACAGAAGTTCTCCGGATTTTCTATTTATGCCCATTTGTGGGCGTTTGAAATACTGACGAAAGTCAACCAATGTTGTTAAACATTCATCTGTGCTGATTTATCTATCACACTGTCAGCTACATAAATATTTATTTGTTTTTGCTGAATCGGAATATCCGACACGTGAATGTCATAACTTTGGCTATTATTATTAAAAATCAAAGCACTTATGAAAGCAGAAATAAATGAATTTTTGGAGGCTCTGAAGGTCCGCACTCCAGGGGAACGCGAGTTTCATCAGGCAGTTCAGGAAGTGGTGGAATCGGTCTGGGATGTTTACCAGAAAAATCCGCGATACAAAAAAGCTAAAATTCTGGAACGAATTGTCGAACCGGAACGTACCATTATTTTCCGTGTTCCATGGATTGACGATAGAGGCGAAGTTCAGGTCAACCGTGGGTTCAGGGTTGAATTCAATTCGGCCATTGGCCCTTACAAAGGTGGGTTACGTTTCCACCCGACTGTAACATTGAGTGTGCTGAAATTTCTGGGATTTGAACAAACATTTAAAAATAGCCTGACCACCCTTCCGATGGGCGGAGGAAAAGGCGGATCTGATTTTAGCACCAAAGGCAAATCTGACAACGAAATCATGCGATTCTGCCAGTCGTTTATGAGCGAACTTTACCGTCACATTGGTCCGAATACCGATGTTCCGGCAGGGGATATCGGCGTTGGTGGACGCGAAATCGGGTTTCTTTTTGGTCAGTACAAACGGCTCAAAAATGAATTTACCGGTGTTTTAACCGGAAAAGGAATTGGCTGGGGCGGAAGTTTGATACGTCCGGAAGCAACCGGTTTCGGAGCTGTTTATTTCGTTCAGCACATGCTCACAACACTAGGGAAAGAAGTTGAAGGAAAAACATTCAGTGTTTCCGGATTTGGAAATGTTGCCTGGGGCGCGATTACGAAAATAAACGAACTGGGCGGAAAAGTAGTTACAATTTCAGGTCCGGACGGATACATTTACGATGCAGAAGGTATTACAGACGAAAAAGTGAACTATTTGCTTGAACTGCGTGCATCTAACAATGATGTTGTTCAGCCTTATGCCGAAGAATTTGGCGCTCAGTTTATTGCCGGTAAAAAACCGTGGGAATGTGCTGTCGATATTGCCATTCCCTGTGCCTGCGAAAATGAAGTAAATCTGGAAGATGCCAGACTATTGGTTAAAAACGGATGCTTTCTTGTTGCAGAAACCTCGAACATGGGTTGTACCGCCGAAGCTGTCACTTACCTGACCGAGGCGATTACTTTTGCCCCTGGGAAAGCAGTGAATGCAGGCGGTGTGGCTGTTTCAGGATTGGAAATGTCGCAAAACTCGATCCGGATGAACTGGCCAAAAGAAGAAGTTGATATGTACCTGCACCGGATTATGAAAGAAATTCATGATACTTGTGTGAAATATGGTAAAAACGGAGATAAAGTAAACTATGTAGTGGGTGCCAATATTGGTGGCTTTGTAAAAGTGGCCGATGCCATGCTCGCTCAGGGTGTCGTTTAATCGATCAATTCAGTATAAATTCTGCGGTGTCAGGCAATTCAGTTTTGAAAATTATTGCCTGACACCCTTTTTTGTATTTGCATCAGATTTATTGTTGCTTATTGCACAAACCAATTTATCGAATGCTGACAATCCGACCACAGAATCTGCCCTGAAACAAAATAAATTCTTCATCAGACACAATAAAATAATATTCGCTTCATATTCAGGTGACTAATTTTCTCTTATTTTGGTCAAATTTTGCGAAAAATGTTGATTGATACCCATTCTCATATTTATTCAACCGACTTCATTCATGACCGTGATGAAATCATTCAGCGGGCTTATTCCAACGATGTCAGGAAAATTATACTTCCCAATATTGACAGTTCGTCGGTAAAGAACCTGCTAGATATGGTTGACACCTATCCGCACATTTGTATTCCGCTGATGGGTCTTCATCCAACTTCGGTGAATCACGATTATCAGGAAGAATTACAGGTGGTTGAATACTGGCTGAAAAAACGAAAGTTTTATGGCATTGGCGAAATTGGGATCGATTTATACTGGGAAACCTCTTTTCTGGAAGAACAAATCCACGCATTCCGCTTTCAGTTAAAGCTCGCCCGCGAATATCAGTTACCGGTAGTGATCCATGTGCGCGATTCTTTTGAGCAGGTATATAATGTATTGCTAGAAGAAAAAGATAAAAACCTGACAGGGGTATTTCATAGTTTCTCCGGCACAATTGAACAGGCACAATTGGTTATTGATCTGGGTTTTAAAATTGGTGTCAACGGAATTATCACCTTTAAAAAAAGCGGATTGGACGAGGTAATCAGCAAAATAGATCCATCAAACCTTTTACTGGAAACCGATTCACCATATTTAACACCTGTTCCTTTTCGGGGGAAACGAAATGAAAGTTCCTATCTTGTACATATTGCGCAAAAAATTGCCGATCTTCACCAAATGACAGTTGGTGAAATTGCAAAAATTACCACTGAGAACGCCCGCAAACTATTTGGAATCTAAATATCCATCAGTCAATAAGCATATTACAAAGTGGAAAACAAGCCATCAATTCTCATTATATATACCGGTGGCACCATCGGAATGGTTCAAAAGTCAACCAACGGCATTCTCGTTCCGGTTAAATTTGACCAGATTCAGGAAGAAGTTCCGGATCTCAACCGTTTGGGATACAATCTTCAGGTGGTTACATTCACACCTCCCATCGACTCATCAAACATGACCCCGGCCATCTGGGTGAAAATAGCCAACACCATCGAACGTAATTACAGTAAATACGATGGATTTGTAATTTTGCACGGTACCGATACCATGGCATACACTGCTTCGGCACTAAGCTACATGTTTGAAAACCTCGACAAACCAATTGTTTTGACAGGATCACAACTTCCGATTGGAATCTTGAGGACTGACGGAAAGGAAAACCTGATAACGTCAATTCAAATTGCAGCCGCCAAAAAAAACGGCAAAGCCATTGTTCCTGAAGTCTGCGTATATTTCAATTCAAAACTATTTAGAGGCAACAGGATTTCGAAACGTCACGCCGATGATTTTAGCGCTTTTTCATCCGTTAATTATCCTCCGCTGGCAAATGCAGGAGTTGAAATAAAATATTTTCAGGAGAATATTCACCGTTCAGTGCTCAAAGGAATACTGAAAGTGAGGACTCTTTTTGACGAAAATGTTGTCATTCTGAAAATTTTTCCGGGCATCGGACGAATGGTTTTTGAAAATATACTGAATATTCCAGCCTTGAAAGGAGTCGTATTGGAATCATTTGGATCAGGCAATATTCCGACTTCCCGCTGGATGATCAGCCAGATAAAAAATGCGATTAAACGAAAAATAATATTCCTGAATGTAACTCAATGTCAGGGTGGTGCAGTCAAAATGGGTCAATATGAAACCAGTTCTGAACTGTTAAACGCAGGAGTGGTAAGTGGTAAGGATATGACCACAGAAGCGGCTATAACCAAGCTGATGTTCTTACTGGGACAAGGATTGGAACATGAAGAAATCAAGATCCATTTAAATAAAAGTTTGATTGGAGAAATTAGTGAATAGCTTTTATTGTTGTTGTATTTTTTTTCGTAATTTGCAGCCCTGAAAAATAGAGTGCCAGAAGAGTATTGGAGAGATGCAGGAGCGGCTTAACTGGCACGCCTGGAAAGCGTGTGTACCTCAAAAGGGTACCGAGGGTTCGAATCCCTCTCTCTCCGCTTTCTAAAATTAGTTCTTATTAATATTGAAATTATTTTAGGTTCATTTGCCGTTTGGAATAAACATATACTCAAATATTTAGGCTGAATAATTATAGAACATCAATAAATACAACTTAAAAATTCAGAAGATTTACTAATTAAAATTTAAAACCAAGATGAAAAAACTATTTGCGTTAATAGCAGTTCTATGTATGCTGTTTGTTACAGCATCAACCAGTGTAGTCGCTCAGGACAAAGCAGCCCCGGCAGCAACCGAGGTAGAAAAAGCTAAGCCAGCAGCTCCGGCTGTAGTTGCTGATCCGGAAGAAAAAGCAGCAGTTCAGGCAGAAGGAGGAAAATCACTACACAGTGCTTTGAAACAGAAATTTATTGAAGGGGGCCCAGGCTTCATGTCTTCAATTCTTGTTGCTTTGATTTTAGGTCTTGCCCTTTCTATTGAAAGAGTTGTTTATCTGAACCTTGCTACCAGCAACAACAAAAAATTACTTGTTAAGATTGAAGATGCATTGAACTCTGGTGGTATCGAAGCTGCAAAAGAAGTTTGCCGTAACGAACGTGGACCAGTTGCAAGTATTTTCTACCAGGGATTAGACCGGTCGCACGAAGGATTGGACGTGGTTGAAAAAACAGTTGTTGCCTATGGTGGCGTTCAGGCTGGCCTACTTGAAAAAGGTTTAAGCTGGATCGCTCTGTTCATAGCTCTTGGACCAATGCTTGGTTTCATGGGAACAGTTATCGGTATGATCGGTGCTTTCGATGCTATCGAGGTTGCAGGTGATATCAGCCCGACATTGGTTGCCAGTGGTATCAAAGTCGCTTTGATCACAACTGTATTCGGACTTGTTGTTGCTATGATTCTTCAGGTATTCTACAACTATTGTGTATCAAAAATTGACGGCATTGTTAACAGCATGGAAGATGCTTCAATTTCATTGATTGACATCCTGGTAAAATACAATTCTAAAAAATAAATAATCCTATGAAATTTGCTAAAATAACAACAATAATGTTATGGGTATTTCTGGGCATTACTGTATTTCTTGTAATTTCGCTGTTATCCAACCTTAACGAAAATGTTTTGGATCCAAGTATGGACACTTGGGTTAACGTGAATTTATTTTGGGCATATATATTGTTCGGCATAGCCATTGCTGCTGCGTTAATATTGGAATTCGTAAACACTATCACCGACAAAAAAGCAACAAAAAGTGCACTTATTGCAATTGGATTTTTAGGTTCGGTGGTTTTAATTGCCTATCTGTTTTCTGACAGTAGTATCCCGAATTTCTATGGAGTTGAAAAATTCATTGAAGCTGGAGATTTAACTCCCAATGTATCGAAATGGATTGGAACCGGCTTGATTGCTACCTATATTTTGAGTGGACTTGCTGTAATCGGGATTATCTGGTCTTCCATATCCAGTATTTTTAGATAACCAGCGGTTATAAAATCGCAGAAAAAAAACGATATGAGAAAAACACCTGAAATACCTTCTGCATCAATGGCCGACATTGCCTTCATGTTGCTTATCTTCTTCCTGGTTGCTACAACCATGGACGTTGACAGCGGGCTGGAGCGTGTTCTGCCACAAATGCCACCTGAAGTACAGGAAGATACGCCTCCAATTAAAGAACGAAATGTTTTTTCAGTACTTCTGGATCAATATGACCGTTTGATGGTTGAAGGTGAAATTATGCGGGTTGAAGATCTTCGGGACAAGGCCAAAGAATTCTTGACAAATCCACGCAGCCTCGAAACTTTGCCCGAAACGAAATTGACGGAAATTCCGTTAATTGGTAACGTTGAGGTAACAAGGGGGGTAATTTCATTAAGAAATGACCATGGCACTCAATACGGAATGTACATTGCTGTACAAAATGAATTGGTAGCAGCTATAAACGAATTAAGAGATGATTTGTCTACACAGAAATTTGGCAAAGACTACGCTAATTGTACCAGCGAACAAAGAGAAGCCATCCGTGCGGCAATACCGTCGAGAATCTCAGAAGCTGAACCTAAAACAGTAGGAGGGAAGAAATAATATGTCAAAATTTAGAAAAAGTAATACTAAAGAAACGCCTGCAGTATCAACTGCATCGTTGCCCGACATCGTTTTCATGCTACTTTTCTTCTTCATGGTAACCACTACGATGAGAGAAGTAACGATGAAAGTAAGAACAACCTTGCCTACGGCTACCGAACTTACCAAACTGGAAAAAAAATCATTGGTTAGCTACATCTATGTAGGCCCGCCTCAGAAACAATATATAAAAATGTTCGGTACTGAACCTCGTATTCAGTTAAACGATGTGTTTGCAAAAGTTTCTGATATTCCTGATTTTATTCTTGCTGAACGTGCTGCCAGAGATGAAGCTGAAATTCCTTACATGATTACTTCATTAAAAGTTGACGAATACACAAAAATGCAAATCGTTGGTGAGATTAAATTGGAATTGCGTAAAGCTGCGGCTTTGCGTATTAACTATTCATCGCGTATGCCGATTGAGAAAAAATAGAAAAGAAACATTTTTTATTTATAAAGGGAAGTCAATATTGGCTTCCCTTTATTTTTGCCTGTTACCAAAACTTTTAAACTGAAAGTAATCTCAATATAATCAACAGTTTCCAAACCCCGGAATACTTTGCAGGTAGTTTAAAAATGTGTTCCTTTGTACAGTTACAATTTATTCGTTTTATGAAATTTGATGATTACCGCATTTCTCCTGAGATAAAGAGAAACCTCTCGGATTCAGGCTTTCGCCGCCCCACCGATATTCAATACAAAGCCATCACTCCAATTCTAAAAGGTGATGATGTATTGGCTATTGCCCAAACCGGTACCGGAAAAACTGCTGCATTTGCCATTCCTGTTATCGACATTATCCATCAACTGAAAAGCAGCAGCCGAAGCGATTACATTTACTGTCTGGTGATGGTTCCAACGCGTGAATTGGCCTTGCAGATCACCGAAGTCTTCCAAACACTGGGACAGCACACAAGAGTTAAAACAGCCTGCGTATTTGGTGGCGTTGATCAGGATCCACAGATTTCGACACTAAAACATGGAATTGATATTCTTGTGGCAACACCCGGCCGGATGTTTGACCTCGTTAGTCAGGGGCACGTTCTTCTCGACAAATTACAAATACTTGTGTTGGATGAAGCCGACCACATGTTGGCGCTAGGGTTCATTAAAGACATCCGACAACTAATTCACAATCTGCCCAAGAACAGGCAAACCCTTTTCTTTTCGGCAACCATCAATCCTGAAATCAAAGAATTGGCCTATTCGCTGGTAACAAATCCGATCAGGATAGAAATATCTCCCAAGAATCCGGTTGCAAAAAATGTTACTCATTCAGTAGCAATGATTGATATGGATGACAAACGCTTTTTTCTGGAACGATTGGTGAAAGAAAAACCTGATTCAAAGATTCTGGTTTTTGTCAGAACCAAGGTCAGGGCTGAAAGAGTTTTCAAAGCAATGGAAAGGGTGGAAATAAAAAGCCTGACCATTCATGGCGACAAGGAACAAAAAGACCGAATTGATGTTTTGAACAGATTCAAGACAGGCGATGTGAAGGTTTTAATTGCTACCGATGTAAGCGCAAGGGGAATTGATATTCCGGATGTGGACTACGTTATTAATTACGATTTGCCTGAAGTTGCAGAAAACTACGTTCACCGCGTTGGAAGAACCGGACGGGGTGTAAAAAAAGGATTGGCTGTATCTTTTTGCAGTCCTGAAGAAAAACCTGTTCTGGACGAAATAGAAACTTTCCTCGACCAGAAAGTAAAAGTCCTGATCATCGACAAAGAAGAATATACTGCAACCGTTGATCTTTCGGAAGATAATCCAAACGATTGGAAATCATTGATGGTTGAAGAAGCAAAAACGAAAAAACCAATCAGAAAGAAAAAGAAAAAGTAATAGAAACTTTATTCTGCTGCCACTTCGACCATTTGCCGAACCCTACTTCCGGGGTAAACCTTTAATGCTTCTTCCAGAATTTTCAGTGATATGGCCAAATCTTCTTTTTTCAGGACGTAGGCAATCCGGACTTCATCTTTTCCGTAGCCCGGCGTTGTATAGAACCCTGAAGCAGGCGCCATAAAAATGGTTTGATTTTCATATTCAAAATCGCTCAGTAACCAGGCGCAAAATACATCTGCATCGTCAACCGGAAGTCGTGCAACGGTGTAAAATGCCCCCATCGGTATTGGTGAATAAACACCGTTGATGCGGTTCAGTCCATCGACCAGGAATTTACGACGCTCAACATATTCATCATAGACATCGTGCATGTATTCCTGGTTGTTTTCGAGCGAAGCTTCGGCGGCAATTTGTCCGATCAGTGGAGGACTTAAACGTGCCTGACAAAACTTCATTACATTTTTTTTCAGGGCTTTGTTCTTGGTAATCAAGGCGCCAATTCGCAAGCCACATTCACTGTAACGCTTCGATACCGAATCGATCAACACCACATTTTGCTCTATCCCTTTTAGGTGAAAAGCCGAAATGTAAGGAGCTCCGGTATAACAGAATTCACGGTAAACCTCGTCGGAGAAAAGATACAAATCGTACTTTTTAACCATGTCGCGAATTTGGTTCATTTCCGTTCGATTGTACAAATATCCGGTTGGGTTATTCGGGTTGCAGATTAAAATCCCCTTGGTGCGCGGAGTAATCAGCTTTTCAAATTCTTTCATTGGTGGCAATGCAAAACCTTCTTCGATCTTCGATGGAATAGATTTGATGACCGCTCCGGCTAAAATCGCAAATGCTGTATAGTTGGCATATGCGGGTTCAGGAACAATAATTTCATCGCCCGGATCCAAACACGCAAGAAAAGCGAAAGTAACCGCTTCGGAACCTCCTGTGGTTATGATGATATCATCGGCAGTAACGTCTATATTGAATGTATGATAGTACACCGCGAGCTTTTCACGAAATGATTTGATTCCTTCACTTGGAGAATACTCCAGGATTTTCCGGTCGATGTTCCGGATGGCGTCAATCGCATTTTGAGGCGCCGGCAAATCCGGTTGTCCGATGTTAAGGTGAAACACTTTCCTTCCCTTTTCCTTTGCTTTGTCAGCCAAAGGAACCAACTTCCGGATAGGTGAATCCGGCATCAAATTACCGCGTTCCGATGTATTTGGCATGTTGTATAAAATATTATCAATGAGGCGGCAAATATACGATTATCAATTCTAAATAAAAATTTTAGGTTTTGGTTTAATGTGAAATATTAACAGCACAATAACTTTCATTTTAATAGTTTCGGGAAGCAAAATGTGAGTTCTGCATATAATCTGTATGACAGATCGTTGAGAGTGCCTAAATTCATTGTCTTTTATCATGTTTTCCGATGGTCGGATCGCCTAATTTTGAGACCTTCGATAACAATAAAAAAACTACGACGATGATTATAGGAGTTCCAAAAGAAATTAAAAACAACGAAAACAGGGTTGCTTTAACTCCGGCTGGTGCAGCCGAAATGGTTAAAAATGGTCATACTGTTTATGTGCAGGCAACTGCTGGTATGGGAAGCGGATTTACCGATGAAGATTACATTCACGCACATGCAACCATACTTCCTACCATTGAAGAAGTGTATGCAATTGCTGAAATGATCGTCAAAGTGAAAGAACCGATCGAGTCGGAATACAAACTGATCAAAGAAGGCCAGATTTTATTTACTTATTTCCATTTTGCATCAGGCGAGCCACTGACGATGGCCATGATTGAAAACAAATCTATCTGTCTGGCATACGAAACTGTTGAAATGGCTGACCGCTCATTGCCATTGTTAATTCCGATGTCGGAAGTGGCAGGACGTATGTCAATTCAGGAAGGTGCTAAATACCTGGAAAAAACTTACGGCGGATATGGCGTTTTGCTGGGCGGTGTTCCCGGAGTGCCTCCTGCAAAAGTGCTGATTATTGGTGGTGGAATTGTTGGAACCGAAGCAGCTAAAATGGCCGGAGGTTTGGGCGCTGATGTAACAATCACTGATGTAAGCCTGAAACGTTTGCGCTATCTCGACGATATTATGCCAGCCAATGTAAAAACAATGATGAGCAACGAATACAACATTCGCGAAATGGTTCAGCATTCGGATGTAATTATTGGCGCGGTGCTTATTCCCGGAGCGGTTGCTCCTAAACTGGTTACCCACGATATGCTTACAACCATGAGACCGGGAACTGTTTTGGTTGATGTGGCTGTTGATCAGGGCGGATGTTTCGAAACTACCGTACCAACAACGCACGATCATCCGACTTTTGTGATCGACCATGTAATTCACTATTGTGGTGCCAATATGCCCGGAGCAGTGCCCCGCACTTCAACCCTTGCACTAACAAACGCAACACTGCCTTATGCTTTGGACATTGCTAATAAAGGATGGAAAAAAGCCTGCATCGACAGTGAACCTTTGAGAAAAGGATTGAATGTAGTAGATGGAAAAGTTGTTTACCAAGGTGTCGCCGATGCCTTCGGTCTTCCATATCAGGACGTACTTACGGTGTTGTAAAAAGCCCCCTTCAATTCCCCCGTAGGGGGAAGGCTAAAAAAATGGAATTAGGAAGATAACCATATCTATAAGCCGGAGCAGTATGTTCCGGCCTATTTGTTGTATATCATCCACATAAATAATATATTTGTGGATAATATACAACATTAAAATGAGGACGAAAAAGCAAATATTACTTCCCCAATTCCAGAAAACGCTTGAACAGTTGGGCGAAAACATCAAACTTGCAAGAAAAAGACGCAAGTTAACAACCATTCAGGTAGCCGAAAGAGCCGGAATAGATCGGAGCACTTTATACCAAATCGAAAAAGGAAATCCCAGCGTTTCGATGGGTGCATATTTCAATGTGCTGAGGGTGCTCGGACTTCATGACGATTTTCTGAAGCTGGCTGCTGATGATGAGTTTGGGAGAAAATTGCAGGATCTGAGTTTAATGGGAAAATCATAGTATATGGCTGACAAAATTGATATTTGGGTATATGCACATTGGAAAGGAATGTTGACACCCCGGTGCATTGGGATTCTTTCAGCACAACAGGCAAAGGGTCGGAAAGCGTTTAGTTTTTCGTATGATAAAGATTGGATTGCATCATCAGAACAGTTGTTGCTGGATCCGGACATTGCATGGTTTAGTGGGCAGCAATATCCAAACGGAAAGGAAAATTTCGGAGTTTTCCTCGATTCAATGCCTGATACCTGGGGGCGAACGCTGATGAAACGCAGGGCAATTTTTAAGGCCAATGAATTGAAACAGCCGGTTCGGTTATTGTATGATATTGATTTTCTATTAGGCGTTCACGACTTATGCAGAATGGGAGCCTTACGTTTTAAATTAAATCCGGAAGGGCCTTTTTTGGACGATGATCCGGTATCGCCTACTCCACCTTGGGCAACCATACGCGAATTGCAATACGCTGCAGAATTGATTGAATCGAATACAGATACGGAAGAAGTAAGAAAATGGTTGGCTATGTTAATGGCTCCAGGTTCTTCGTTAGGTGGCGCTCGCCCCAAAGCAAATATTATTGACGAGAGCAATCAACTTTGGATTGCGAAATTTCCCTCAAAAAACGATACCATAGATAAGGCTGCATGGGAATTTCTGGCTTACAAGCTGGCCAAAGAGGCCGGTATTGAAATGGCAGAATGTAACCTGGAAAACATTGCCGGACGGTATCATACTTTTTTAACTAATCGTTTCGACAGGGAAAAAACAGAGCGAATTCACTTTGCTTCGGCAATGACTATGACCGGTAAAACTGAAGAATTGATTCGGGACAATGTTCCATCGTATCTGGAAATTGCAGAGTTTATCCAGTTTTCAGGATGCCAGGTGGATAAAGATTTGGTACAGCTTTGGAGACGAATTGTCTTTAATATTTTGATTTCCAACACCGATGATCACATGCGCAATCATGGTTTTATTCTAATTCCGGAAGGTTGGCGTTTATCTCCTGCA
>JAUYTA010000289.1 GCA_030695265.1 Bacteroidota bacterium | reverse complement strand
GCCATTTCCACAAAATAATTCTTCACCCCGCTTTTTTCAGCAGCGGCAAAAAGTTCTTTCCAATTAACTATGCCTTGTCCAATGGGCACTTGCTTTTCAGTAGATTTTGACCAATCGGCCAGATGGGCGGAGATGAAACGGCCCGGATATTTTTTGAAATAATCGGCAGCTTTGTATCCGATACTGATAACAGCAACCTGAAACTGCATTTTCACCAAATCAGGATCGAATTGTTTCAGTAGTTCATCGTAAATAAGCACGCCTTCAAGCTTTTCAAATTCCATGTGGTGGTTGTGAAAACCCATCTGAATACCGGCTTTTTTCGTTTTTGCGCCAATTTCGTTCAATT
Source organism: Bacteroidota bacterium (assembly GCA_030695265.1). GTDB lineage: Bacteria > Bacteroidota > Bacteroidia > Bacteroidales > Prolixibacteraceae > Aquipluma. The sequence goes on along the minus strand of JAUYTA010000289.1, from coordinate 1,406 downwards.
CATCGGCTGCTTTTTGCCAATCGCTCATGGTGGCATCTTTTGGCAACCAGAAACTCGAGGCAATCATCTGTTTCTGACCCGATTCGAGGGCAAAATCAATCCTTTCGTTCAGGTTGTCACGAAGTTCGCCCATTCCGTAATGCGTACTTTCCAGGATAAGACCGGCATCTTCCACAATCTTTTTCATTTCTGATGCTTTCAAGCTTACCAATGGCCCAAATCCTGAACTTACGTATCCGGGAGGAGAGCACATTTCAACACTTTGGTACCCTTGCCCGGCCATCATTTTTAAGGTGCCGGAAAAGTCTTTGATCAACTGGTCTTTAACGGTCCAAACCTGAAAACCAAGTGGTTTTTTGAAAGCTTTTGCAGCGGTTGCTGCTTCGAGGTTCATCGGGAATTGTGAGGCAAGCATAGTTGCCCCGATTCCCATTGCAGTTTTTCCAAAAAATTCTCTTCTGTTCATTTTGATAGGTTTTTATTGTTGGTTTATATTTACAAAAGCGGCTGGCAACTGGTTGCTGGCTGCTGGCAAAAGGCTTCGAATGAAAGATTTCGCATTGCGGCGCATACATCTTTTTCATTTCAAATTAGAAGGTTGGATGCGCCTTTTTTCTGTTGATATTTCTGCCACGGGTTGTGTCGTTCCTCCTTACCCGGGGTTATTCATATTTGACTCTTTCAGAGTCTTGTGGGCGATGGTGTTATCTGAACTTTTTATTGATTGCTTCTCATTGCGATTTAACTTTCGTCTCATTTAATATCTCACATTCGTCTTTTTTGCTTTGCGGCGCATACAACTTTTACGTTTCAAATTAGTAGGTTGGATGCGCCTTTTAAAGTTACAGATCAATCCCGGCTACAAATATTTCGCTCCTCTGGAGCTTTTGCTGTGAAGGAATTCGGCTCTATAACGGATAGTGTGGGTAATCAAAATGCAATTAAAGTTGAAATTTGTAGAATTACCTAAGCCAATTATAGAAATAGATATCGATAGTTGATATTCACAACTCACCCCGAAGTCCGCAGGCGGCCTTCCCCCTCTCTTTTTAAAAGAGAGGGGGCAAGCACCATCGGTGCGAGGGGGTGAGTATGTGTGAAAAGGTTACCCATACAAATCGTTATAGAACCAGGAATTCTTTCCATACTATGAATTTGTTTGGGAATTAATCTCAGTTTTTCCGATACAAACTCCCTTCCCTTTTTGGGGAAGGGCTGGGGATGGGGCTTTAAATCTCCTCAGGTGACCAGCCTTTCCGGTATTCGCGTGAAAGGTATTTATTGGCATCCTCAACATTGGTGATTTTGCGGTTGGCTGCATCGTATTTCAGTAGGCGACCGGACCGAAGTGCAACTGCATATAAATTAACTGCTTCGGTTATATCACCGGCTTCGGTAAAACTTCC
>JAUYTA010000287.1 GCA_030695265.1 Bacteroidota bacterium | reverse complement strand
CATCTCAATTCCTCCCTGCATAGCAGCTCTCATGTAACGCAAAGCGAATGCAATTCCGCACGATCCAAGTACTGTTGCCGCTGCCATCAAATCTTCAGCAATAATAAGCGCTTTGCCTAACTGATCGAAAATATGAACCACCAGATTGCGGACTTCCTCCGATTTTACATTGGTCGAAATCAGGGTCATAGATTCCTGAATGGCAATTGCAGTATTGGGCATAATTCTGAAAATCTGTACTCCTGAACCGCTCAAGGCTTCTTCAAGTTTTGGAAGTCCCAAACCTGCAACCGCAGAAATCAGAATTTGATTTGAATTCAGAACTGGCTTGATCTCTGCAAGGATTTCATTTGCCTGATAAGGTTTTATTGCCAGAATAATAATATCGGCATTTCTGACTGCTACTACATTGTTATCCGTTGTTGTTGCTCCTTGTTCCTGAAATTTTTTCAAAATACTGGTGTAACGATCGGAAACTGTTAAGTCTGATGGTTGTATTTGCTTCGATTTTATTAAACCAAAGGCAACAGCGCCTCCGAGGTTTCCTCCACCGATAATGGTTATTTTCTGGTCAATCATCTTTTAAGTATTTACTATTTAGCAATTTACCATTTACAATTTAAAAGATACGGAACATTTTCTCATTCCACTTTTTACTCATTCCTGAATCGTTTCGGCCAAAGCTTCAAGGAAGACATCGGCTTGTTCTTTGGTCAAAGTTAAAGGAGAAAGTAACCTAATGGTATTTGCTCCACTTACGCCGGTAAAAATATGATGTTTTTTTAATAAAACATGACGAATGTCATTTATTTGTTTGTCAAATTCGAGTCCAATCATCAAACCAAGTCCTCTAACCTCTTTTATTCCTGAAAATTCATTCAGTTTTCCGATAAGATAGCTGCCTACTTGTTGTGCATTTTCGACCAGCTTTTCGTTCTCCATAATTTCCAGAACAGCCAGACTTGCCGCACAGGCCAGATAGTTTCCGCCGAAAGTTGTTCCCAGCATTCCGTGCCAGGGTTTTATTTCAGGAGCAATTAAGACTGCACCAACGGGAAAACCGTTACCCATTCCTTTGGCTACCGTAATAATATCGGGTCTTACATCAGTATATTGATGTGCGAAAAACTTTCCGCTACGCCCGTAGCCTGATTGAATTTCATCCAGAATCAGCAATGCTCCGTATTGCTTGCAAAGTGTTTCAGCCTGAACCAAAAAACCTTCCGCAGGCACATGAATACCGCCGATTCCCTGAATCCCTTCAATGATTACTGCTGCAATTTCATTGGTTTTAAGTTGTTCTTCAAGTAATTCCAGGTCGTTAAACGGAAGAATGATTGCATTGGAAGTTTGATTGACCGGCGCAATGATTTTTGGATTGTCGGTTACTGCAACCGCTGCTGAAGTACGTCCATGAAAGCCTTTTTTGAAGGCTACTATTTTTTTACGGCCAGTAACGAAAGAAGCCAGTTTCAGGGCATTTTCGTTGGCTTCGGCTCCTGAATTTACCAAAAACAACTGGTAATCCGGATAGCCGGAAACTTGCCCCAATTTGTCGGCCAATTCTTTTTGCTGCGGAATCTGTACCGAGTTAGAATAGAATCCGATTTTATTTAACTGATCGGTCAGTCTTTTGATATAATGCGGGTGAGAATGACCCACCGAAATAACAGCATGACCACCATATAAATCAAGGTATTTGGTGTCGTTTTCGTCCCAAATATAACAACCTTCTCCTTTAACCGGAGTGATGTCGAGTAACGGATATACGTCGAATAAATTCATTGTAAAAGAGTTTAAAGTTTCAGGTTTCAAGTTTTGCTCTGATCTTGGATATTGAATATTGATCATTCATCATTGGATATTTTTTTGTTCCTGTTTTTTGCCAGTAGCAAGCTGCCAGCAGTTGGCTCTAAAATGCCACTG
>JAUYTA010000285.1 GCA_030695265.1 Bacteroidota bacterium | reverse complement strand
GCCATTTCGTTAAAATCATTGATTCAACTGCCCGTTCAGGAATGGAAACATAAAATTTTCAATCGGTTCGAACCCTCTGTTTTTGAGCAATATCCGGAGATTGGGGAGGTCAAACAATCGCTGTACGATTTGGGAGCAGTTTATGCCTCGATGTCGGGCAGCGGATCGTGTGTTTTTGGCCTTTTTTACGAGCTTCCCGACACGTGGGAAAGTATGTTTCCCGCGCCATTCTTAACATTCAGCCAAAAAATTGAAATCGTTTAAGGTTTAATTAAGATAAGTTTATCTTTTAATTAACTGGTTCCTGAGTCACTTTCGGGTTACTTTGTAGTCTTAATAGTGAAAACAAAGTAGAACAGAAAACAATCCCGGTCCCGATTACTCGGGAGGGAAAAACAATTAAAAGATGAACAAAATGAAAACGAAAATTAGAACAATTATTGGAATGGCTGCACTGGGAATTATTGGTTTTACCAATATCAATGCAACTGCCGACAACAAGAGCCTGGTCAATGCTGAAGTTGTTATTGAAAAAGAAGAAATGTTGACCATCGAATCGTGGATGCTCGACGATGAAAATTGGGCAACAAAAACTGAAGTGGATACCCTTGAGGTTGAAAAAGCGCTTGAAGTTGAATCGTGGATGACAAATGAAAGCTTATGGAATTAAGCTTCTACCCTGAAAAATATGCATTTTCAGCATATTAAAAGAGCTGCACCAAATGGGAGTAGCTCTTTCTTTTTGTATTAAAAACCTTTAACATTTCATTAAGACAATTTTACCTTTTAATTAACTGATTTGGATTTAACTATTTGACTGTTTGCCAGTCTTACCTGTGAAAATAATTTATTTAAAACAATCAGTAATTAAAAGTTAAACACATGAAAACAAATTTCAAAACATTTACCGTTGTCGTTGCTCTGGGAATATTTGGTTTAGCCACTATCAATGCCACAGCCGGCAACAAAAGTAAATCCAGTGCCATTGTCGTTTCAGAAGCAGAGAAAAGTTTGACCATTGAGTCATGGATGCTTAAAAGCGAATTTTGGGAAGCACGGTCGGAATCCAATCTGGCAGAATTGGAAAAAGCCCTTGAAGTTGAAGCATGGATGTTAGCAGACGAGAAGTTCCTGGCACAATTCCTAAAGGAGCAAAAACTGGAAATTGAACCATGGATGACCGATGTTGCGCTTTTTAGCTCAACCGAATCTTTTTCGGACTCAGGAGTTGCCTGTAAAAGCATCAAATACATTCATTCGCACAGGCCAATGCGTCACCGCAATTAAACCACCAGCTTTTTATTTTTATTGAATTTCGATTTTTTAATGGATTCTTTTCTTGACAGAAGCATCGGTATGGCTACTCCCGTTCCGAGTGAAATCAGCACAAACATCATTTTTGCACCGTTGTTTACCGTTTCAATCAAGGTTTGTATGTAGGTGTCGGTATTTTCCATTCTGGTAAGTGCAATCAATCCGAGCATCATTTTGTATGCAAAAAGGCCGGGAACCATTGGTATAACAGCAGGAATAGAAAACACAAGCGGCGGGCTTTTCTTGATGTGTGCAGTTTGAATACTCGCAATCCCGATGGCTGTTGCGCCAAGAAACGAAGCGAAAACGATTCCGAGATCAAAATGCATTACAGAGAATTTGATCAAACCACCCAGGAATCCGAGTGTCCAGATAGTAAAGATGGTTCGGCGCGGAACGTTAAACAGAATGGCGAAACCAATTGCTCCAACTCCCGCCCATATACTTTTGATAAAGATGTCTATTATAATCATTTCAGACGTTTAAAATCATTTTTACTGCGAAAAGGCCCATTGCAATCGAAAATGCAATCATTAATCCATTCATTGCGCGAACAATCCCGTTTTGTATGTTACCATCCATCAGGTCGGATACCGAATTGATGAGCGGAACGCCCGGAACCAGGAACAGGACCGAGGTGGCAAATGCTTTGTCGGGTTGCAGCCCAACATGGTAATATTCTGCCAGTCCGGCAAATAATGAGGCTGTAAATGCTGCAAAAAATACGCATAGATAAGGATTGAATTTCTTTTTCATGGCTTCCTGCCTGACAAACAGACCGGCAATAGTTGCAGCAAAAGCAACGGCCATTTCAGTTGTTCCGCCGCCAAAAATGTGGCAGAATGCAGCGCCTGCCAATCCAACAAAACCCAAAACCACGTATCGCGGATAATGTGGCAGTGATTTGAGACGCATAAGTTCTTCCGTTATTTGGGCAACAGTCCAATTTTCTTCCATTACGTTCCAGCTTAAATGGCTAATTCCGCTTACAATCCTGAAATTGACTCCATGAGGCGAAATACGTTTCAGCCGGCTGAAAAAATGCTGCTGGTCTTTTTCAATGATGGTAAGCATCAGGGCGCGCTGGGTAATCAATAATTCAACACCGTAGCCAAGTCCTCTGGCAATTCGTTCAAGGGTAACCCTGGTGCGGTTGGTGCTGGCGCCCGAACTCATGAGCAATGCCCCGATTTCGAGCAGTATATTGCCCACCGATTGGGCATCTTCTTTTAATGTCTTCATTTACAATGTTTCTGTCGTTGTTTCAATAGAGCCGCAAAAGTAATCGTTTCACCTTTTTTGTATGCACGCGAATCTCTTAATACTGATAATTGAACGAAAAGTTCACATTGAAAGTGAATGAACATTATTTTAATCTTTCTTGTTTTTCGGAAATAAAATCTGGCAGTTTAGGTTTGTTTAATCAACTGAAATTCAGATATAATTTGTATCCTATTCCCTAATTATTCCCTAATTATTCCCTAATTATTTACAATCACCCATTTTGGTTTAATTCTACTTCCAATGTTAATAATTCTACTCCCAGCCATTTCTTGTAAAATATTTTCAATCTTTTTCTTTTTCTGTTTGTCAGTCATAAATTCAGGCATCTTATCCAATAGTAATTGGTTTATCTCATCTCTGGTAGCAAATCCATGATTAGTAATATGCTGAATTACAAATTCTTTGTAAAACTCTTTATTCATCCCTTTATTGCGGGTGTAAGATGCCTTTTGATTGGTAATGGACGCGATCTCGGCTGATATAAAATAATGGCCTTTTCGACCTTCGATGAAATGTTTCCTTTTTAAAAGTTTCGCGCCCTCTTCTGCAATAACATGTTTTTTCTGAATTTTATCAAGTAAGATAACTTCGGTAAGCGACAAATCATCTTTCTTCTCAATTAATAATTTGGAATAATTTTCATCAATTGTGTGGCCATATATTTCGAGTACCACCTCATTTGAAGTTGAATTGGAGTAATCTGGCAGTGGAAAATATCGTTTCCGTTGACTTCTGTACATTTTGAATATGCCTAATCCAAGGGTGTCAATCATATTAAGATTTACCATGGCATCTGCGAGCCATTTATTGCGGTATTTTTTTGGTGTATGGTTTCCATCGGTATAATCTTCGGCAGTGCCCTCAAAGAAACTACCATAATTTCTAAAAATCAACTTATTGATTTTTTCTGTGAGAACAATACGCCCGTGTTGGCTATAGTCCTGATGAGCAATGCAATTATTCAAGGCTTCGAGAATCACTTCAGTATCATATTTCTGCACTTCGGTGGCAATCAGTTGATTGTCGGGAAAAAATTTAAACTTTACGTTTCGTATTCTTTTCAGAACTTCATTAACTGAGGTGAAAAGTGGGATTTCAAAATGTTCATAAGCAATTTCCTCTGTCTCTAATTTCCAGGTAATTTGCGCTACTGACGGTGAAATAAAATGAGATGATTCCGGTTTTCCTAAAAGAATGATAGCTGCATTAGTGATTTTGCCATGTGCTGTAATTTTGGCTTTATCTAAAAAAGTGGCATCATCCCAATCTTCAATTTCGTTGAACCATTGTTTTCCTGCATTTTTTTCTTTGAATTTATCTTTTGCATTGGCAATGGCCAGGGGATCGAGGTTTGATATTGAAGCATTATCGATTATTTGAGCCGACCAATCTATTTCTGAATTATAAATAATTCTTGCCAAATCGGGGAATTTCTTTAGTTCCGTTAAGCTTGTATTTATCCTTATATAGGGTGTATTCTTAAAGGTTGTGGGTTCAGCTTTAGCGGCAGGAATTCTGAAAATCTCTAAGCGTATTGTTTCGTTGTATTGGCAAACAAAATGCTCAAAACGAATTGAAGGAGATAAATGCCGCCTAATCCACAATTCTAAATCTTCATTACCTTCTTTAGCTGTTTTAAAATGAAACGAAGTGCTAATTGGCAAATGAGTAATATCATTAATTCCAAATATCAAGTATCCAAAAGACTGATTCGAAATGCAAGAAGCATTTGAAATCGCCGAAATATACTGCCCTAATCTATCATTTGAAGTGGCAGTACCTTTCTTGAACTCAACCCATTCATTTTCTTTGGGCAAGGCTCTTAACTCTTCAACTATTTGGATGATGTCCTGATTAGTCATTTTACACAACTCATTTAAAATTGCCAAAGAAAAGCTCTTCCTTTTGGAATTGGTAAATTTAGAAATTTTGAACCTCTTTAATAATAATCTGGAATGATTTTATTTTTATCACAAAAGACAAATCTAAACATAAAGTCTTGGATCTTGTTATTCTGAAAAAACAAACATGCCCAAAGCTGAAGAATATAAAAATAAGCCCATCGAACTTGCTGAAGTTACTGTAACCGGAAATGAAGAAATATCGACGGGAGTACACCTGATTTCGTGGAAACGGTTACACTCATTTCAGCCCGGAATGGTTGTAAAGATTACAGATGATCGCACCCTGGCACCGCGAATTTACAGTGTTTGCAGCGGAAATGATGAAGAGGAGATAAGGGTTCTTTTCAATATCAAGGAAGATGGTATTTTAACGCCCCGTTTGGCTGGAGTAATTCCGGGCATGAAAATATGGGCCACCAAACCTTATGGTAGTTTCCTCGATAACAAAAAACCGGCATGGTGGATTGCCACCGGAACCGGAATCGCTCCGTTTTACAGCATGTTCCGCTCCGGAATTTCAGAAAATAAAACCTTGATCCATGGCGCCCGAAAACTCAATCAGTTCTATTTCGAAGATGAACTCGAATGGGCGATGGGCAACCGGTACGTACGTTGTTGTGCACACGAACAGTCGTGCAATGTTTTCCCCGGAAGGGTTACCCGGTATCTGGAAGAATTAAATGATCTGCCAACCAATATTAACTATTATCTTTGCGGCAAGGCGCTGATGGTGGTCGAGGTGCGTGATTTGTTGATTGCAAAGGGCGTTCCGTACGAAAACATTCTTGCTGAAATTTATTTTTAAATCAATATTATAAACAAATAAAAAATAAACACATAGATATACAGGGCACATAGTTTAAAGTTTTGCTATGTGGACTGGGTTCCAAAGTGTTTATAAATTTGTAACAAATGAAAAATAGGCAGAGACATTTTGACCATATAAAATATTCTAAATTATGTGTCCTATGTGCCTATGTGTTAAAAAATTTAATCAAATGAAGGAAGCTCTTTTCGGAAAAACACTCAATGAACTCACCGCTTTGGCAATTGAACTCGGTATGCCCAAATTTACCGGCAAACAAATGGCCGAATGGCTCTACCAGAAGGACATCACTTCGATTGAAGAAATGACCAACCTTTCGAAAAAGGCGCGTGAACTGCTAAGTAGTAAGTACGAATTCGGGTTGGTCGATTCAACCAAAGTTCAGGAAAGTGTTGACGGAACAAAAAAATACCTGTTTCCAACTGCAAAAGGTAAATTCATCGAAACGGCCATGATTCCCGATGACGACCGCAAAACAGTTTGCGTTTCATCGCAGGTGGGTTGCAAAATGGGCTGTTTGTTCTGTATGACCGGCAAACAGGGATTTCAGGGGCAATTAACTGCCGGCGAAATTGTGAACCAGATTCGCAATATTCCAGAAAGGCACGATATCACCAACATTGTTTATATGGGAATGGGCGAACCTTTCGACAATCTGGAAGAAGTGCTGAAAAGCCTTGAAATCCTGACTTCTGAGTGGGGCTTTGCCATGAGCCCGCGCCGGATCACGGTTTCGACCATCGGGATAGTCCCGGGGATGGTAACTTTCCTGAACCAGTCGGAAGCACATTTGGCCGTAAGTATGCACACTCCGTTCGACGATGAACGCGAAAAACTGATGCCTGTACAAATTGCGTATCCGCTTGCTGAAGTAATCCGCGAAATAAAAAGCTGGGATTTTGGCCGCCAGCGACGCGTTTCGTTCGAATACATTGTTTTTAAAGGCCTGAACGATTCGCCCCGGCATGTGCGCGAGCTGGCACAAATACTGAATGGCATCAAATGCCGCATCAACCTGATTCGGTTTCACCCAATCCCCGGAACACCCCTCGAAGGAACCGACGAAGCCACCCTTCAGAAATTCAAGGAGCAACTCAACGACAAAGGCATTTTAACCACCATCCGTGCCAGTCGCGGCCAGGACATTTATGCGGCTTGCGGATTGTTGAGTACGAAGGAGATGGGAGGGAAATAGAAGTCTTATTTATTGCATGCTGTTTTCATCTGTTTATATTTTGATTTTTAATTGTCAGATAGAACTCGCCATCCGCCAGCTGGCGGATCTTCTGTGTCCCGATAAATCGGGATGCCTCGTTTCATTTTCTCAATTCCTTAATCTTGTTTGTGATTGAAGATATATTTTTATTGTATTTGGTTATGAAACCAGGATTTTGCTCTGTACCAACTTGCTCTTTTTCAATTTTAGTAAGTAAGTCGTCAATTGTCTTTGTAACAGCTTTCGGCAGCTTTTTAGCATTCTTTAATTGTGTTTTGTTGTTGTCAATGTTTCTGTTAACCAAATATATGTATTGACGAGCATATTCGTTGAAGTATTTAACAAATTCATATAGGCTCTCAAGATTCTCATTAACGTAACTCATTTCACTTTTTCTATTAAAGTCTGAATGATTGAAGTTTGTCGTTCCGCTTGTATTAAAACTCGTTAATTTGTTCACTTGATTCGTGATGCTACTGTCTGGATGTAATTCGACTGATGTTCCTTGTTCAAACTCAATTGAGAGTTGTGCTGCTTTGCTTGTAATGTCTGAATTAAGAAATGAGAATTTTGCCAAGTCGTCTTCAAAACTTGTATTTATTTGATTTAGCTCTACATAAAAGCCAATGTATGGCGCTAATTTTCTTGTAAAACTTCCAATGAATGCAGTGTCAAGCGTTGAAGTCTTAGCCGAGAATTTCATATCCTTAATATACTTTATTTTGCCATCAATGTTAGAAGTAAGAGAAGGAGCTATTGAAATATCCTTGTCGGTGAATGACGATATTCCCGACACAATTGATGACACAAATTGTAAAGGAGGAAAAATTGGGCCAAACCCATGAATTAAATTCCCAACTATACTTTTTACTGTGCTCGATTTCTCAGCTACAATGTTCTTCTCTTTTATTGTCTCGTCTAATGATGTGGTTATAACATCAGTTAATTTAAAACCCAGAATGTCACTGGAAGGATTGTTAGCTTGTCTAATTGCATTATCAACACTTGCTTGACTTTTGTCTTTTTCTATAAAAGCTATTGTTGAATTCAACTCACGTAGAAGTTCAGCTGTAGAGATTAGCCTATTATAGTTCTTTTCATAAATTTTTTTTGCTGTTCCTTCGCTTAAAGTCTTTTGGGATTTGACATAGTCCTTCAGTTCTTGTACATCATTGTCCAATGCCCTAACTTTTTCTATTGTGGAAACTTTGGTGGTGTCTTGACCGAAAGCAGGATGAACAAAAAGTCCTAGCGTTACAATCAGTAAAATTATTGGTCTCATATTTTTAAGATTTGATTATTACTAATTGTTTTGTCTGTCGTGTTTAATAGTGTCTTTGTTACTTAGCTCCCTCTTTGAAAATGGCGATAATGTGGACGCGTTTTCCCTTTTTTCCGTTTCCGCGCGTCGGGAAAACCTTCTGCTGAAAACCGACTTTTCAATTCGCGTTTAACTCGTTCACGAAAATAGCGATTTTCTATCAATGCGCGATGGAAATAAATTTTCCGTTAGATATTCTTCGGTGTCGGGCTAATTTTCTGCGAAACACGAATGATTTAACCCATAAAAAAAACTCTGCCGAAACACTTATTTTTTATGAACAACATAACTTCATGGGCATTTTAACCAATATTCGAACCAGCCGTGGACAGGATATATACGCAGCATGCGGGTTATTAAGTACGAAGGAAATGTTGGGGTAGAGCAGAGTTCCAGGTTTCAAATTCCAGGCTCCAATGTGTCTGTTATTTTCGAAAATCTTATTCGGTTCTTGTTTCCATTCCGAACTGTCGATTCTTTTCATGCATCAGTATGAACATTTCTGTGGAAGTTAGTTTTCTCCTTTTCTTGACAGTAGCAAAAGAAATTGCAGAAAGTAATTTGTCTTTATAAATTTTTTCAAATATGAATGATGCACCCGAAGTCATATTGATATCGCGGATGGGGATCAAACGGGTATAAAAAATAGACCCAGGCCGTGCCGTTTTCGACATGCCAATGTCCATCAACAGATACTCTTTATGGTTAGCATCCAATAAATCTCCCAGAACAAGTGTATTGCCAATAGAATCAATGTTTTTAACTTCAAAAAGAGAGGAGTAATTATTGAGTATCCCATTCATGTGTTCCTGCTCAATATCATTCAGTTTCGGATTACTCATCTGAAAACGCTTACACGCCGGAAGATTTGGTGAAATCTTTTCAAAAACCATCAGATCCATCATAGTTTCCGAATCACTTTCCGAATCAAAAACCATCATTTTACCATCCCAAAACCCCAATAATTTGGCTGCTGTTATTAAATCATTTTTATTGCTGTCAACCGCGTAATTAAAAATATCACCCCCTATTTTTTTACCGGCTTCTCTAATGGCTTTATAATCTGTTAATTTCATGGTTGATTAAAATAAATTGATGTTTACGTATGGTGCAAAAATAAAATTTAATTTTCTCCCGGCTCCGCAGGCACATCCATTCCCTTTGAAACTTTGTAGCTGGTCTGCGCATCCGGGGTCAACTCATCCGATGACTTCGAGTCATCGGATGAGTTAGCAATTTTGATTATGCGAGCTCATCATTCTTTCCTCCCAATTCGTTTTTAATCAGTTTATCGAAATCGGATTCAAACAATTGATCTTGCACAATGCGGTATTTTTCAAACTCCGTTTCAGCAAAAGCTTTTGCAATTTCTTCGGATATAATGGCATCGAGATTGTAAAATTGCGTGTTGTAGTTTTTGCCATCGGCGGCAGTTATTCGAAAATTTCGAATAACTGAATTGGTGTCCAATTCATGGGAATTAAAAATATTTTTTAAATGTTCGCTAATTGTCCGGACATCAACCTCAAAAAGCACGGCAAGCAACTTTTGGGTGAGCCATACGGTTTCATCTTCAATTCGCACATCAATGGTGCTTTCGCCTGCCTGTTTGGTGAAAACCAGAAACTCGGCTGTACTGTTGCGTATTTGTAGTTTTTTACTCATAGTTTAAGCCTCCCAATTGCTTGTTAATATCTATTTTCCAGGCTTTTTGATTACTCAGCACTTTTTATTTTTTCATTTTCCATACCAATTTTAAAAACCCACATCCTTTTTTAAGTAAGTAGTTTCTGTTGCTGCCGCAATTCTCATTACTTCGTTTTCAGCATAAATAACTGTCAAGGTTCTTTCAAAATCGTCGCAAAGCTGATTAATGATGTCTTCCGTTTCTTTTATAAAAAACTCACCCAGATCTTTATTCCGTCGAATAAACTTGCGGTATAGCTTGGCAAAATCGTCGTAAATTTCTTCTGAATCAAAGGCCAAGCCTTCATCCTGCATTTTTGCAATTAACCGTTTGCCGGAATCATCGCTTCTTACATACTCAAAGAACAGATCAATTTTGGCTTCAAAGTCTTTTATCAATTCTTCAATAGCTTCTTCTTCCTGATTCCGCTTCTCTATTACTTTGAGAATATCATATTTGAATTTCTTTTCACCTGGTCCGTTTGAACCGCCTTTGATTTCACGTTTCGGTTTCTCTTTGAGTTCGGCTGGTGCAACAATGCCAATTTTGTTATCGAAGTAAATTTCAACATCATCGATAATTTCGTCTTGTTTGTTGATGTTATTGTATTCGTTATTGAACCTGCGCCAGAAATCTAAAAAGATAGATTCACTGTACTTTTCATCAAGCTCGATCACGTATTCAATCAAATTTAGGATTTGAAAGTAATGGCTGATCTTACTTTTCAGCTCTTTTGCCTCTTTGGGTTTCGAAGTAATAAAATCAGCAAAGCCGTCCTCCATATTTATAATGATTGAAACATTGAAGTCGCCTTTTTTATAGTTGGTAAACGATTCGAAGTGATTAATAAGGACCTCATGTTTAACCAGATCAGTATAGAATATTTCCAGTTTGCCTTCATCACCAATCGGGTCGAAATCACTCACTACCACATTGCTGAAATGCTCAAAAGCAATCTTTATATTCCGAACATTTACATTTTTGTAGGAGAAATCAATGATTTTGCAATCGTTCTTGTATTTGGTTGTGCGGTCAACCCGCGAAATGGTCTGAATGGCATTGATGCCCCTGATTTCTTTGTCAAGGAAAAGAGTATGCAATTTTGGTTCATCAAATCCGGTTTGCAGTTTGTCAACAACTATAATAATCCCGTTTTTCTTAACGGTAAAATTCTGTAATATCTTTTCTTCCGAAAGGTTGTTGTTTAACGAACCACAGCTTTTATAATCCGGATTATCGGAGTAGATAATATACACCGGGGCGTCCTTGAATCGCTCATATTTTGTTTCTTTTACTGCTTTCTTAAAATATTGATCGATAAAGCCTTTGTATTTTATTGCTGATTTAATGGACGATACCGCCAGCATTGCTTTTGCTGTGCCACGTATGTTGTGATAAACGGTAGAAACCAGACGGTCAACTACAAATTTTGAGATTGCTTTAATACGATCGTCGTTTTCGTATATTTTCTTTTTCCTGATGGCGTATTTTTTACCATTTTCATCAATGCCGGTATCGGTATCGTCAGGAATTGGCTCATAACCGTGATCATCCTCAAAACCTTCCAGTTCGTTATCAGGTATCTCAAAAAACATTTTGGCTGATACCGGAACAATTCCTTTTATCGGGTTAAGAATGTATCCATCCTCAATCGCTTCTTTCATGGTATAGCTATCGAACGGTATCCAGATAGGCATGTTTTCAGCATATCGGCTGAATTCGCCAAAACGGGCAAGTGAGTGGTCGCTTGGGGTGGCCGTAAATCCGACGATCAGGTTTTTCTTCTTTTTGTGCTTCTTATATTCGTTGTTGTTATCGAAACTTGCCTGAAGTTCATCGAACAGGCTTATCATTTCTTCGTGCTGCTCTCCGGTGTTGGACCGGTGTATTTCGTCGATCAGAAATGCGATGCGCAATGAAGCTAATTTCTGGATAACTTCGGGGGCTAACACCTCTTTGATAGTGCTGAACTTCTGTAAATTGACCACAATAATCCGTGTGTCGCTTTTCAGGGCATCAATGAATGTTTTCTGATTGGAAGCTTCAACGAACATCTTGTTGCTGATGTTCATGTTATACATTTTGGAGTCGAGCTGGTCGCGCAATTGCAGCCTGTCAACCACCAACATTACCTTATCGTAAATGTAATGGCGATCCTTGCGGAGGTCCTTTAATTGCAAGGCCGTCCAGCCAATGATGTTGCTTTTACCAAAACCGGCTGCATACTGCAACAGCAATGAATACACATTCTTGTTGTTTTGGTATTTCCGGCGTTTGCCAATTAATTCCTCAATTTGTGTATCGCCAACACCTTTGGCTTTTAAGTCGGCCTTTAGCTTGGTTGTGAAATAATCCGGCTCGTTCTCATGTTCCAGAAACTCACCGATTTTACTCATTATCTTATCGGTACCAAATTTTTGCTTGGGACGTGGACTAATGAGAAACCCATCGTTGTGCTTGTATTCTTTGGTTTTACTGCCTTCTTTTTTGATTAGGTCACGCTCAATAAAGTTGTAATAAAGAATCTCTTTCTCAATCATACGTTTATCGTACAACGTTTTGAAAACTTCCTCAAAACGTTCTGTTTTAGTACCTTTCGGATTTCGTAACGGATACGATTTGAAGTCTTTTATCATCTTCTTATCGTATGTTTCAAAATCGTAACTTCCGGAGGCAACCGTATTCTTAATTTCTTCGAATTGGTTGGATATGTTGCGGATGATGTACGTGTCGTTAATATCGGTTGAAGTAATGTGAATGGCTTTTTCAAAGATTTTCAGGAAGTCTTTGCGGATACTTTGCGAAATGTCGTTGCCATCGGCAATGATTAAATATTCCTGAACGGCAGATAAATAATCTTTAGCCACCTTTTTGCGACCGTTGTTTCGGGCGTTCTGGTTGTTGTAGTTGCTTTTCAGCTCGCTATATCCCAGATAAATACCATTGATGAAAAACGATAAATCGGGGCGAAAGGAATATAGCTGCTTTCCCAGGTATTTAAATGTGTAAGGCAATTCCTGAACGACTGAAAAGATATTCTCATTAAAGAGTTTGTCTTCGTTGAACTCGGACCCCGTGGGGTAAAACAAATACAAAGTGACTCCTTCGAAAGTAACGGATTTATTGCCATTGATAAAAATAGCCATGTTCATCGACGACTTTATACGACCATTCAGGAAATCCATGAATGCTTCCATCAATTCTTTTTCTGTGCCAAATTTGCGGAGTAGCTTTCGGTAATTGTCTTTGTTGAGCGAAGTTTCGCTGAGGAAATGTTTTAAATCTTCCACAATAAAGAACTGGCGCGAAACAGTATTGGCTTTCACCTCTTTGTATTGTAATCCGTCGGCTCTTTCGCAAAAAAAGTTGATCAGGTATTTGTCTTGTAGGTCGAGTTCGTTCATGTTGATTTTTATAAAATTTATTCATCAAACCCTATCTGTTCATCGGATATTAATGTAAATATTTCAAATTTCAGATCCTCATCGAAATCACTTTCACCATCTAAAAACGATTTTATTATCCTTTCTAATAAGTCTTTATCTATTCTGCCGGCAGCAAGATGGTAGCTAATATTTTCCATGTCACGAAGGAAACGGGCTAAACAGAACAAATAACCATTGATCGTCAAAAACTGAACACCTAAAGTGATTGACAAACGCTTGTTTCCATCAGAAAAACAATGATTTTTATTGATTGACCACACCAGGTGGGTCAGCTTTTCTTCAAATGTCGGGTAATAATCGTCGTTTTGGATATGCTCTAAAGCGCTATCCAAATAACCAATATTGATTACATCGGTTGAACCGCCACCACTGAGTTCCACGGTTTTAAGATGGGTAATTTCTGCCTGTTCGCGACTGATATACAGAATCATGGTTAATCCCTTTCTTTAAGGCGTTTCAATGCTTCTTTGTATTCTTCGAGGCGTTGCTCCAAATCTTTGCTTTTCTCGCCTAAAAACCGGTCGAAATCTTCTTTGGGGACAGAGCTAATGTATTCTTCAAGGTTTTGGTGTAAGGCATCCCGGAAACACAAATCGCGGCTTGCCATCTTTTGACGGGCTTTTTCACGCAATGGTTCCCAAAGCTTTTGTTGTTCGAATTTCCTAAATGCTGTATCTACCTCAATAGATGTTAATTTCCGGTTTAACCGTAGAAATTCGGTTATTAGCGCATCGGCAAAACCTGTTTCGTAGCTCGATATTAAATCCAGCACTTCGCTATACATGGTGTGACGAACATTTTCGGACGAATCAAGTTTTAAGATTTTACGGTACTCGTCGGCGTTTTCTTTAAAGATGCTGGAGTAAATTTTATTGGTGTAAACGATGTATTTGAAGTTACCCATTGCAACGTAATCTCTTAGTGCATCGGTAAACTCTTTTCTGTAATCCTCGCCACTGAGTAAGTTGACAACAAAATCTTCGTCGCGCTGATTGATGTATTTGGTGCCTCCGCCGGTACGTTTGTTGATGGTATCAATCACTATATCGAGAATGGTACTGCGCATTTCTTTAGCTTTCTCACTATCGGTAAGTAACATCGAAAGATTCAGAAATGCACGAAAATTAAAGATCCCCAGGACGGTAATTTTGGTCATGAAATCCAGTTCATGACCAAAAGAATTCTCGACAGCTAACTTAAAGCTTATCAGACGCTTACCTGAGAGTACTCCGTAACCGTTTTTTGCTAGTTCTGATTCATTTTTTGCCAGACATTTGTTAATGGTGCGCTCAGAAACCTCAAAAAACTGAGCCAATTGTTTTTTGGTGAACCGGTATTCGTTCTCAAACAAAACACC
>JAUYTA010000237.1 GCA_030695265.1 Bacteroidota bacterium | reverse complement strand
TGCCAGTACAAACTTCCCATACAATAAGGAGCAGCGCGGCGGTGGCCTTCAACTGCAAATTTGATTCCTTCGGCCTGTAATACGTGGTTTACATACAGGAATGATTCGAAGTTTTTCGGTTTTTTATAGTCCTGAAGCATGTAATATTCTATGGTTCCGTTTCCGATTGACGAACGCTGGTGCGACTTCATAACCTCCGAGAAAATGTCGTAATCTTCGGGAGCTGCATATTGTTTTACGGTTTTCAATTCAGGAAAAGATTGAAACCCGTATTCGCTCATAAACCGTGCAATGTGGGTAGCGTAGTTTTTAAATGGTTCTTTTCCCCACCAAACGCCCCAGTAATGTTCGTCGCCATTGGCCAAATCTGCCGGAATACCCGGACCTGAAGAAGGCGATGAATCCCAGTAACTGCGTGCCGGATCATTGGCAGCAACAGCTTCAGGTAAAACTTTCAGGAAAATATCGGTGTACGATTTCCAAATTTTATCGGCATTTTCTTTGCTTTTGGCTTCTTCCTGCTTTTTCCAGCCCCAGCCAAACCAGGCCGCCAGAATTTCGTTGTTTCCACACCACATGGCAATACTCGGGTGGTTACGTAATCGTTTAATATTGTCGGTTGCTTCCTGTTTTACGTTTTCCAGAAAAGCTTCATCGCCGGGAAACATGGCACATGCAAACATAAAATCCTGCCAAACCAGCAAGCCGTTTTCATCGCACAAATCATAGAAAAGGTCGTTTTCATAAATTCCGCCGCCCCAAACACGAAGCATGTTGAAATTCGATATTTTGGAAGTATGAATGACTTTCCGGTACATTTCTTCCGTTACACGGGCCGGAAAGACGTCGTTCGGAATGTAGTTGGCTCCTTTCATAAAAACCGGAACGCCATTTAGCTTGTAGTAGAATGAAGTTCCTTTTTCGTCTTTATCGCGAACCAGCTCTAGCGTGCGGATTCCGATACGTTCCGATTTTTCAGCGAAACGTTTGCCAATGGCCAGTTTGCCTTTTATATTGTACAAATGAGCTTCGCCCAATCCATTGGTCCACCAAAGTTTTGGATTGGCAATTTTAAAATCTACAGAATACGTTGAAATACCTTCCTTCAGTTGTACATCGGCCTTCGCAAGTTCAACTCCATCATTTTCAATACTGATGGTTGCATTATTGACTGCACTGGCATCAACCTCGAAAACGGCTGTCAGTGTGGCTTCAGTTTCCGAAACTGAATTTTGTTTCAGTTGCAGGTTTTCAATACGGGCATCGTCCCAGGCTGTTAGGAATACGGGGCGCCATAATCCACTTGAAACCAGGCGCGGTCCCCAGTCCCAGCCAAAATGATAGCCAGCTTTTCGGGTATAAACCGACACCATTTTATTGCCTTCAACCTTACCAATTTCGGCTAAATCGTTGGGCGAAACAGGAATCACATATTCGTTGGCATCGTACTTTTTAAGCCCTTCAACAATCGGCGAGCGAAATAATATTCGTAGTTCGTTTGTTCCTTCCTGAAGTTGTGATTTTACATCGACCAGCCATTCGCGGAACATGTTATCGGCCAAAAGTACCAGCACATCGTTTACAAACACATCGGCATAAGTGTCCAAACCTTTAAAGTCCAGCGCAACCCGATCGTGTTTCATAAAATCTGCACCCACGTTAATGGTGGTTTTATACTCCCAGTTTACTTTGTCGATCCATTGCAGATCGTGTTCGTTCAGACGGTAAAAAGGATCTTTAATCAACCCATTTTGGAGCAAGTCGGTATGAACACTTCCGGGAACAGTTGCTGGTAACCATTCATTTTTACCGGCCTCAGTAAAACTCCAGCTTGCCGAAAGTTCAGTTGTAACCATCAGATTGGGGTCTTTGTGCTGACATCCGAATAACAGGATGAGCGAGGAAAATACAGGGATAAGGTTTTTGATATTCATGATTGATTTGAGTGTGGATTTGAAGGATCAAAAATGGGAAAAATTACCGACCAATAAAATAGGAAAAATCCGGCAGTTGAATACTTTCCTGAATAATCTTCACCACTTTTTTATGGAAGGATCAATCATTCTTTTGTGATCAGGAAAGAATGGTTTAACTTCGGTTCATTAATCTACAAACTTTGGCAATATGCTCGAAAAAATTATTAGAGGAGGCGGATATTGGTCAGTTGATTTTCACCGGAAGAAGAATGGAAAGAGAAAAAGAGGCCGTTAAGTTAAAGGAAGTTGCGGGTTTATTCCTGAAACTGGGCACGATTGGATTTGGTGGTCCGGCTGCTCATATAGCCATGTTCCGTGACGAAGTGGTAGCCAAACGGAAATGGATAAGCGAGCAACATTTCCTTGATCTGATTGGCGCCACCAACTTGATTCCGGGGCCAAACAGCACCGAAATGGCCATTCACATCGGGCACGAAAAAGCCGGTTGGAAAGGGTTAATTGTAGCAGGATTGTGCTTTATTCTTCCAGCCGTCTTTATTACCGGCATTTTCGCGTGGCTTTACAAACAATACGGCCAACTTCCCGAAATTCAACCATTCATTTACGGAATAAAACCTGCAATAATTGCCATTATTCTTGCCGCTATTTTCCCATTGGCAAAAAAATCATTGAAAACTATTGAGTTGGGAATTCTCGGGCTTTCTGCTTTGATTTTATCATTGGTTGGATTCAATGAAATACTTGTCATGTTTGGAGCAGGATTCGTAGCATTGGCAATGACTGCCATCAGGAACAAGCAGTTCAAACCGGGAGCGAATTCCATTTTCCCGTTTGCTATCCTTCAAATTACCAATGCTTCAATCGTATCAATTACCAACTTTAATTTATTCCTGATTTTCCTGAAAATAGGATCGATACTTTATGGAAGCGGTTATGTGCTCTTTGCATTTCTCGATGCAGAACTGGTCACAACCGGCCTTTTATCGCGGCAACAACTGATTGATGCGATAGCTGTCGGCCAATTCACTCCCGGACCACTTTTTTCGTCGGTTACTTTTGTCGGTTACCAAATCAACGGTTGGACAGGTGCAGCAGTTTCAACCATCGCGATATTCCTGCCTTCGTTTGTATTTGTAGCCTTACTCAATCCATTGGTTCGGAAAATGAGGAATTCAATCTTGTTCTCGTCTTTCCTTGACGCCGTAAATGTGGCTTCAGTAGCCATTATTGTAGCAATTTGTTACGAAATGGGCAAAGAAAGCATTACCGATTGGCGAACCATTTTAATAGGAATTGTAAGCATCGCATTCACTTTCAGCTTCAAAAAAGTGAACAGCGCATTGGTTGTTATCGGCGGCGCAACACTGGGTTATTTGCTGTCAATTATGTTTTAAAAATCACAGTTAATAAACTGTACCTTTGCCGAATGTCAAGTCAAATTAAAAATCAAACGAATATTCTGAATAAACTGAACATTGAAAAACTCAATGTGATGCAGGAAGAGGCTCAGGAAGCTATTCTTTCCAGTCCTGAAATTGTATTATTATCTCCAACCGGAACGGGTAAGACCGTGGCTTTCCTGTTACCCGTTATTGCAGAATTGGATATTAACTGTCCCGAAGTTCAGGCGCTGATAGTAGTTCCTTCACGCGAATTAGCCATTCAGATTGAGCAGGTGATCCGTGAAATGGGAACCGGCTACAAAGCAAACGCCGTTTATGGCGGAAGAGCCGGTTCGAAAGACAAGACGGAGATCAAACACCGTCCGGCAATTTTGATTGGCACGCCAGGAAGGATTGCCGATCATTTACGGAGGGAAAATTTTTCTTCGGAATTTATCGCCACCCTCGTGCTCGACGAATTCGATAAATCGCTGGAAATAGGATTTGAAGTTGAAATGAAGGAAATCCTGGCTTTGTTACCCAATGTTCAGAAGAAAATATTGACTTCGGCGACTCAGGAGGTGGAAATTCCAAAGTTTGTTGGTTTAAAAAATCCTACAATCATCGATTATCTGAAAGAAGGAAATTCGCAACTTAAGATCAAAACAATAGTTGCGACTTCACAGGATCGATTGGAAACACTGGCCAGTTTGCTTTGTCATTTGGGAAACCAACCCGGAATTGTTTTTTGTAATTTCAAGGATACCATTCAGGATGTGAGTGATTTCCTAAACGATAACAATATTGGTCACGGCTGTTTTTATGGCGGAATGGAACAAAAAGACAGGGAACGTGCACTCATCAAATTTCGAAACGGAACCCATCAACTGATTGTCGCCACCGACCTTGCAGCCAGAGGAATTGACATTCCGGAAATTAAATTCATTGTACATTTTCAGCTTCCGCAGAGAGCCCATGAATTTACACACCGCAACGGACGCACCGCCCGGATGTTCAATGATGGAACGGCCTACGTTCTAAAATGGAAGAATGAAAATTTACCGGATTTTGTGGAAAACGCTGAAATTGAAGAAATGCAGCAATCACCCAAACCAACGGCTTCCATCTGGAAAACATTGTTTGTTTCAGGAGGCCGAAAAGACAAAATCTCGAAAGGTGATATTGCAGGATTATTCATTAAACAAGGTAAACTGAGCAGCGATCAGGTTGGAACCATTGAAATCAAAACAGATTGCGCTTTTGTGGCAGTTCAGGCGTCAGAAGTTGATTCTCTTATTAATCTGGTAGATAACAGCAGGTTGAAAAGTAAAAAAGTGAGGGTAACGGTGATCTAAAGGTATTTCGTTTCCAATACAATCGTATATTTGTGATACAAAATAAGTTTGCTATGAATATACAAGTTAGAAAGCTCAATGCAATTGAGTATATTATTGCACTTAAAGACGAAAAGGTATTAAGCAAGATTGAGTCGGCTATTGTTGAAAGTCAGAAAAGGGAAATAAAACCTTTTACTCAGAAGCAATTGATTGAAAGAGCGAAACTAGCAAACAAGGATTATTTAGCAGGAAGGTATAAAACACAAGATCAGCTCGAAACAGAATCAGAAAACTGGTAAGGAAATGAAAGTAATCTGGAGTAGTTTTGCAGAACATACGCTTGCTGATATTTACAATTATTACCGGGATGTTGCTGATATTATTGTTGCTAAAAGAATAAAATCGGAGATTCTTGCCGCTACAAAATTATTAATAAAACATTCAAATTCTGGTCAAGTTGAGGAGTTATTGAAACAACTTGAAGAAGGTCACAGATATCTGGTTATCGGACACCACAAGATAATCTACAAGCATGTTGAAGAGGGGATTTTAATTACAGATGTTTTCGATACCCGCCAGAACCCCATCAAAATAAACAATCCGGAACGCAAATAAAACCCCGATACATCTCCTTCACCGGGGTTTATCATATCTATTAAAAGGACGATTTATCCCATTATCACCTTCACCTGATGTTCTTCGCCATCTTCAAAAAGAGGAATCACATTCGAAGTTTGTGAATGACCATCAACGACGACTTCTTTCACGCCTTTCGATACGCCATTCGGGTTCTGAACGTCAATGTGATATTCTGCTCCCCTGAATTTGCGGCTGATTTTGAAGCCTTTCCAATCGGTTGGGATACACGGATCAACGATCAGACCATCGTAATCGGGTTGTATGCCGAGAATGAATTGCGTGATCGCGTAAAAGTTCCATGAAGCCGTTCCGGTTAGCCACGAGTTTTTGGCTTCACCCGGTTTGAACGCATCTTTACCGGCGATCATTTGTGCATATACGTATGGTTCGGTTTTGTGCAATTCGCTTATTTCTTCCAGATACGAAGGACAAATTTTCCGGTAATATTCCCAGGCGCGATTTCCGTTGCCAACAACCGTTTCGCCAATCATGATCCACGGATTATTGTGACAGAAAATACCTGCATTTTCCTTGTATCCCGGCGGATACGACGAGATTTCGCCATACTCGATATAGTATTTCGTGAATGCCGGATTGTTCAGCACTATTCCATGTTCACAGCCCAACCGTTCCTTTACTGAATCCAAAGCTTTTTCGCAAAGTCCCTCTTCCTTGCCTATCCCGGCCATGGTGCACCATCCGTTCGATTCGATGAAGATTTTACCTTCTTCGTTCTCGTTGCTGCCAATTTTATTTCCGTAGTAGTCGTAGGCGCGGATAAACCATTCGCCGTCCCAACCATGTTTTTTCACGGCATCAATCATCGCATCAATGTGCAACTGGGCGCGGGCAGCTTCTTCAAATTGTTGAAGTTTCTTGCAAAGCTCTACATAATCGCGGCCATAAATCACAAACAGCCCGGCAATCATCAATGATTCAGCCTTTGTTCCTTCTGATTTGTTTTCGGTGGTCTGGAACGATTCGTTCGGATCATTCGAAAAACAGTTCAGGTTCAGGCAGTCGTTCCAGTCGGCGCGGCCAATAAGGGGTAATCCGTGAGGTCCGAGGTTGTTCACCACATGATCGAACGAAACGGTTAAGTGCTCAAACAAAGTTCGGGCAACCGACATGTCGTTATCGAAAGGCACCATTTCGTTCAGGATACCAAAATCGCCCGATTCTTTGATGTAGCTGACAGTTCCTAAAATCAACCACATCGGGTCGTCGTTGAAACCTCCACCAATATCATTGTTGCCTTTTTTCGTCAATGGTTGGTACTGGTGGTAACAACCTCCATCCTGAAATTGGGTCGAGGCAATGTCAATGATACGTTCGCGGGCACGTTCAGGAATTTGATGAACAAACCCAATCAAATCCTGGTTCGAATCGCGGAAACCCATTCCACGGCCAATACCACTTTCGAAGTATGAAGCAGAACGCGAGAAGCAGAAGGTAATCATACATTGGTATTGGTTCCAGATGTTGACCATCCGATCCAGCTTTTCGTCGCCCGAATCTACCGTGTAAACACTCAGCAGATTGTCCCAATATTCGCGCAATTCGGCCAAAGCTATATTCACTTTTGCAACGGTGCCAAATTTCGCAATGGTTTCTTTGGCTTTTGTCTTGTTGATGATGTTTTTCGATTCCCATTTTTCGTCCTCTTTATTCTCCACATATCCCAAAACGAAAACAAATTCTTTTGTTTCGCCGGGTTGCAATTCAACTTCGAGGTAATGCGAAGCAATGGGTGACCAGCCGTGGGCTTCAGTATTGCGGGGTTTTCCATCGGCTACAACCTGAGGTTCGTCAAATCCATTGTACAGTCCGAAGAACGACTCACGGTCGGTATCGTAACCCTGAACCGGAACGTTTACCGAATAATATGCGAAATGGTCACGCCGCTCTTTGTATTCCGTTTTGTGATAAATTACTGAATCTTCAATCTCTACTTCACCAGTTGAAAAGTTACGCTGGAAGTTTTCCATATCGGCAGCGGCATTCCACAAACACCATTCTACAAACGAGAAAATTTTTAGCGTTTTTACTTCCTTTGAGTTGTTGGTCAGTGTCAGTTTCTGAACTTCAGCCCAGGTTTTTAGCGGAACGAAATAAAGCGCAGTGGCAGCAACCCCATTTTTCTCGCCTTTGATGGACGTGTAATTCATTCCATGGCGGCACTCATAGCTGTCGAGTTGGGTTTTGCAGGGTTTCCATCCCGGCGACCAGGTGGTGTCGCCGTCCTTGATGTAGAAATATTTACCGCCACTGTCCATCGGAACATTGTTGTAGCGATAACGTGTCAAACGCCGGAATTTGGCATCCTTGTAAAAAGAATATCCGCCGGCAGTGTTTGATATGAGTGAGAAGAAATCT
>JAUYTA010000234.1 GCA_030695265.1 Bacteroidota bacterium | reverse complement strand
TAGCAGTAAAAAAGTGAGGAATAAAATAAATCAGCAATACTCACTTCACCTTATCTTTTGAGGGAATGGTATTTTGTGGCATATTAAGGTTTTCAAGATCTTTGATGAACAACATTAAAAACGAAGTATAGATTGTCATGTTTTCCATCGTAATTCGTTTGTAATGAATTACAAATTGTCTCAACTGATCTTCAGAATAAATATTTTGGATTTCATCAAGAAATTCCCATCGCTTTTTTTCAAACCAATGTTCGTTGCGCAAAAACCTTCGATCGCCATATTTACTGAAGTAATATGCATATAGATTTTTTGCCCCTTTTACCGAAAGATCATTTTTTAATTTAGATAATGCACCGGAATAAGCTCGCAAAAGGTGCCAATATCTGTTCAAATCATCTGAAAACTCAATTAGATATTTCAAATCAGGCAGCAACATGTAAAACTGTTCTATCTGGCCTCCTGAAAGATAAGATTCCAGCAATTCCAACTTTAACGGTGTATAATGAATAAAGTCAGCTAAGAACTCTTCAGAAAGTTTTTTTGCCAGCTTCGGATTTTCTCCCTTTAAAAAAGAGGATTCGTAAAATTCCTTAAATGAGCTTGCTGAATTCATGATTTAATTTTAGATAATAATCAAAATTAAGCCAAAGGCAGAAAAATTCCTATCCTGAAACCCAACCACTTTCTAAATCATGGGTTTCAACTACCAATCAGTGCATCTGAATGAGCGAAATGGAAAAATAAAAAATCCACAGCAAAATATACTGTGGATTTTTGGATAAAAACAATCCCAAAACAGAACTACAAACCTGCATAAATGATCATTCCGATGCCTATAAAAAACAGCAAAAACATGGTTGCCAGTAATCCAGTTGTTCCTTTTGATCCCTTAAATTCTTTCCAGATAAAAACTCCCCATAAAGCTGCTACCAGCGTTGCGCCTTGTCCCAATCCGTAAGATATAGCAAACCCGGCTTTTCCGGCAGCAATTATACTGAAAGTCATTCCCACACACCAGATCATTCCACCCAAAATACCAGTAAAATGTTCTTTCAGGCTACCCGCAAAATATTGAGAATAGGTAACCGGAACACCTTCAAAAGGTTTTTTCATCAGGATGGAATTGAAAACAAAGTTACTGATCAGGATTCCGACAGAAAAGATAAACACAGCGGTGTAAGGAGTCAGCAAGCCAGCTTCAGGAGTTTCGAAACTGGTAACCATTGAACTGGCTACAAAGCGATAGAACAAAGCCATCATAACACCCCCGACAACTGACAATACAATTCCTTTTGTTGGAACTTTCTGCGATTGGGCAGATTTCTTTTTATAAGCCAATGCATCGAGCACAATGGCAACCGTAACCACCGTCACCCCGGTAAACAACCACATTGCATTTCCCTGCGGATTAGCAATATAATTGACGAGTACGCCAAGCACCAAAGCAATTCCAATTCCTACGGGAAAAGCAACCGACATGCCTGCAATGGAAATGGCTGCAACAATCAGGATATTGGCAGCGTTAAAAATGATTCCACCAAGAAATGCATTGCCGATATTTTTCATTTCAGCCTGACCAATGTCGGCCAGAAAACCACGG
>JAUYTA010000230.1 GCA_030695265.1 Bacteroidota bacterium | reverse complement strand
AACTTTCGGTAAAATAACCTTTGCGTACTCTAGCATCGTCATGTTTTTTAATTGTTTCTATTACTTCTTTAAACTTAACGAATTTTTAAACGTCAGAATATGTCAAAAAACAGTATTAACACTGTTTAACTTTCAGAAATTAGAAATTAGAACACACAACATTCATTAATCAACTGATAAACAATTCGATAATAAAAATATTCCATAATACTGTTAGAAAACATTTATTTATTTTGGAATATGAAGCAAAGAAACAGCAACACAATTACACTTCGATTGCAATCTTTTTAACAAACTGCGAAACTTTCTCGTTCAACGGTAAATCGGTGCCAAGGGCTTTAACAAAGGCACTGCCGATGATAGCCCCATGTGCATAATGACAGGCATTTTGGAAAGTTTCAGTATTCGAAATCCCGAATCCGATCAGGCGGGGATTCTTTAACCCGAACTTACTGATACGCTCAAAATAAACATTTTGAAAGTCAGTAACACCTTCTTTTGCTCCGGTGGTCGAATTGCTCGAAACCATGTAAATAAATCCCGAAGAAGCTTCATCAATTCTCCGAAGTCGCTCATCAGAAGTTTGTGGGGTGATCAGGAAAATATTGTGCAAATTATTCGTTTCAAAAATGGATTTGTACTCTTCTTCGTAAACAGACAAAGGCAAATCGGGAATGATCAGTCCATCAATGCCAACCTCGCGGCATTTTTGACAAAAAGCATCCACACCAAACTGAATTACCGGATTAATGTACCCCATCAAAATTAGCGGAATATCCACCGATTGCCGGATATCTTTTAATTGATCGAAAAGTTTATGCACGCTCATTCCGTTTTGCAACGCTACCAGACTGCTGCCCTGAATTACAGGCCCATCGGCTACCGGATCTGAAAAAGGCATCCCGATTTCAATCAGGTCAACACCGTTTGTTACCAGTTCCTGAATTACCGGTACAGTATCATCTAATTTTGGGTATCCGGCTGTGAAATAGACGGAAAGTATCCGTTCATGTTTATTCTGAAATAGTTTATTTATGCGATTCATAGTTTTTCAAATTTAAAGCTACTGGCGGCTGGCAACTGGTGACTGGCAAAAAAAGCCAGTTGCAAGTGGCCAGAAGCCAAAAGCACTTTTTTTAATATCCAAAATGTTTCAAATAAGTTTCCATGTCTTTGTCGCCTCTTCCTGAAATATTGATTACCGTTATTTCTTCAGGAGAAAGCTTTATTTTGGGCAGAACAGCCAATGCATGAGCCGATTCCAATGCCGGGATAATTCCCTCCAATTGAGTCAGTTCCAATGCAGCATCCAACACTTCGGCATCGGTTGCCCAAAGGTATTTTGCCCGTCCGGTTTTGAACAGATGTGCATGCAACGGCCCAATTCCGGGATAATCCAGACCAGCAGAGATGGAATACGGTTCGACAATCTGACCATCGTCGGTTTGCATCAGGAAAGAACGCGAACTGTGCAATACTCCGGGTGTTCCCAAAGTGATAGTCGCGGCAGTTTCACTGGTGTCAATGCCTTTTCCGGCAGCTTCAACGCCAATCAGTTCAACACTTTCCTGATCGAGGTAATGATAAAATGCCCCGGCAGCATTACTTCCACCGCCCACGCAGGCAATTATCCGATCCGGATTTTCGCGTCCAACCTGTTCTTCCAACTGCCAGCGCATTTCTTCAGAAATAACTGATTGAAAACGTGCAACCATATCGGGATAAGGATGTGGCCCAACCACCGAACCAATAATATAAAAGGTATCAATGGGGTTGTTAATCCAGTCGCGCATGGCTTCGTTGGTGGCGTCTTTCAGGGTTTGGTTCCCGCTGACTGCCGAAATCACCTCGGCTCCCAGCATCCGCATTTTTTTTACGTTCGGCGCCTGACGTTCCACATCCACAGCGCCCATGTATACAATACATTTCAATCCCATCAATGCGCAAACAGTGGCAGTGGCCAGCCCATGCTGACCTGCACCGGTTTCGGCAATAATGCGGGTTTTTCCCAGTTTTTTTGCGACCAGAATCTGCCCGATTGTATTGTTTATCTTGTGCGAACCGGTATGATTCAGATCCTCGCGCTTCAGGAAAATATTGCTTTGGTATTTTTCTGAAAGCCGTTTGGCAAAATACAATGGCGATGGCCGGCCAACATAGTTTTTCAGCAGACTTACAAATTCCTGTTTGAAATCGTAAGAATGGATAATTTCCATGTACCGGCTTTCAAGTTCCTCGATGTTCGGAACCATCATCTCCGGAATGTAGGCGCCGCCAAACTCACCGTAATATCCTTTTTTATTTACCTGATAATCCATATTTTTTTGTTATTTACGATTTACTGATTTACAATTTACTATTGGGTTCGATTATTTCTATTGTTGATGAAGATTGGAACGTTTGCTCTTTTAATTTTTAATCCTTTATTCCGTCTTCAGGCAATCTTCTGATTTCCTCAATAAACGTGCGCACTTTCTCAACGTCTTTTAATGCCGGTTCAATCTCGAATCCACTGTTAATGTCGATTCCGAATAACTGCTGATGGCTGAATTCTTCTATTGAATTCAAATCATCAGGAACGATCCCGCCACTCAGATAGAACGGCACATTCAACTTGTAATTCTCCAATAACTGCCAGTTGAATTTTTTTCCGGTTCCGCCCGGCAACAGCCCTTTGGTATCAAATAAAAAGGATTCGCAAACTCCTGAATAGGCTTTCAATGTTGCAAAGTCAAACGATTCATCGACAGAAAAAGCTTTAAAAACAGTAATTCCTGAATTCTGAATCTGTCTGCAATATCCGGGGCTTTCCTGTCCGTGTAATTGTATAACATCCAAATTCCATTTTTTGCTGATTTCCAATACCTTTTCCGGAGATTCATTTACAAAAACACCCACCTTTTTTACTGAAGCGGGAATTTCTGCAAACATTTCAGGAGAAGGTTCGAACCCGACAAACCGTTTGCTTTTCGGGTAAAAAATGAATCCAATAAAATCGGGCAATGCTGCAACTACTCCTGAAATATTTTTAGGATCGCGCATTCCGCAGACTTTGATTTTCAGTTTGTTCATTGTAATCGTTTTTAGTGAGCAGGTGACTTGGAGTCACCTGCTCACTCTCCATACCCATTAACTACTTAAATTTCTGAATAAACTCAGCACAGGCTTTGCCAGGATCTTCTGTTTTCATAAAAGTTTCGCCAATCAGGAAACCTTTGAACCCGGCAGATCGAAGCTGGGCAATACTTTCAGGATCAGAAATTCCGCTTTCCGAAATTTTCACGAATTGTGCAGGAATCTGTTCACTCAGGAGAATTGATGTTTGAACATCCACTTCGAATGTTTTCAGGTTGCGGTTGTTCACTCCAACCAGATCAACTTGTGGATTCAGCTTCTCCAATTCTTCGGCGCTGTGAACTTCAACAAGTACTTCCAACCCTATTTCTTTGGCTGTCTGGGTCAGTTCGAGCAGCAAACTTTTGCTCAGGCTTTCGGCAATCAGCAAAATCACATCAGCACCGTGGGCTTTGGCTTCGTATATCTGGTATGGATCGAGCATAAAATCCTTGCGCAGAATTGGGGCTTGCGGATTTGCCCATCGTGCTTTTGCCAGATCTTCGAACGAACCTCCAAAAAAGCGATCGTCGGTGAGAACAGATAATCCGCTGGCTCCGCCACCCATATACGCTGCGGTTACTTCTGATGCCTCTGCCTCACCATTAATCAGCCCTTTCGAAGGAGATTGGGTTTTAAATTCAGCAATTACACCACTCGCACCATCAGCCAGCAATGCGGCTTTCAGCGAGTTGGTCTTCCGTTTAAAATACGGCGATGATTTTAATTCTTCAACCGAGACCCGACTTTTTGCCTCAGCAATTTCGGTCCGTTTATGGTTGTTTATTTGGTCAAGTATATCCATATCAAAAGTTTCAGGAGCCTCCCCCAACCCCTCCGAAGGAGGGGAGAAAGAACAGGCTTTCGTTCGTTTTTTATAATTCCATTTTTTTTACTTCAACCCGTTCGATAAATCGAAACGGCAAAGGATTGCACTTTTTCTTCTTACTTGCAGCGCCTACCCCCCTTCCCTTCGGGGAGGGGTTGGGGGTGAGGCTTCATTTATTCATTTCCATCAGCTTCTTAAATGCAGCCAGCGCTTTTTTGCTTTTCAAAGCTTCGGATGCTTCGGCGACACAATCGGTCAACGATTTTTCAGGATAAATACAGTGAATTCCAAGAGCAGCATTGGCAATTACCACATTTTGCTGAGCATCAGTTGCGGTCACCTCCAGCACACTTTTAAAAATTGCAGCAGCTTCGGCAACGGTTTCGCCACCAAAAAGCTCTTCCTGAGTCACCTGAGGAAAACCAAAATCGGCAGGCGAAAGGCTGTCTTCTGTCTGGTTAGAAACAAAACGCGCATCTCCGGTCAGTGAAATCTCGTCGTAACCATCGAGACTGTTCACAATCAGGTAATTCTGGCCACTTTCGCGGAAAACCTGGTGGTAAAGGTCCATCACTTCAAGATCGTAAACACCTACCAACTGGTTCTTCGGAAACGATGGGTTGATGATCGGCCCCATCATATTGAAGAGCGTTTTAACTTTCAAAGCCCTGCGCACAGGAGCGACACTTTTCATTGCCGGATGAAACAACGGGGCATGGAAAAAACAGATCCCGACTTCTTCCAGCTCGCGGCGCAATTTACTTTCGTCCTTGCTGAACTGATAGCCAAAATACTCGAACATGTTAGACGATCCACTAACCGATGACAATCCGTAATTACCGTGTTTTGTGACTTTCATTCCGGCGCCTGCCAGCACAAAAGTACTCAGGGTCGAAATATTAAAAGTATTTTTTCCGTCGCCTCCGGTTCCAACCACATCAATCGTGTTGTATTCAGAAAAGTCAATCGCCACGCACAGTTCGAGCAAAGCCTGACGGAATCCTGACAACTCTTCCGCGGTAATCCGGCGCATTCTGAAAACAGTCAGAAAAGAAGCAATTTCTGCTTCGGAATACTGCCCTTCGGCAATGCTGACGAGCATTTGATGAGCTTCCGATTTGTTCAGGCGGTTCCCCGCAAATAAGTGATTTAATGTATCTTTCATGTCATCTTTGTTTCTTATTTCTTGTTGGATATTCAATATTTTACATTGGGTATTGGATATTTTTTGAGTCTAATTTCCAATATCCAATTCTCAATAACCAATATCCAAATTATTCCCTTCTTTCTTCATTGTTGGGGAGGCCTAACCAGTTTTCAATCATCTTTTCTCCCAATGGGGTCAGCACCGATTCGGGATGAAACTGAACGCCTTCGACGTCAAAAGTAGTATGTTTCATCGACATGATCATGCCCTTGTCGTCGTAACTGGTTATTTGCAGACACTCCGGAAGGTCAGCTTCATTGACAATCCACGAATGATAACGTCCAGCCTGAAATGTTTCCGGTAATCCATCAAACAATGCCGTATGGGTTTCGGTTTTGCTAACCGGTGTTGAAATGCCATGCAAAACTCGGTTCATGTTGGTCAGCGTACCTCCAAATGCTTCGCCGATCGCCTGATGACCAAGACACACGCCCAAAATACTTTTGGTAGAAGCATATCTTTTGATGATGTCAAGCAACAATCCGGCTTCTTCCGGAATACCCGGACCGGGCGACAATACAATTTTATCGTATTTTTCCAGGTCTTCCAATGCAATCTGATCGTTCCGGAACACATCTACCGGCAAACCGGAGATCTTCTTGATGGCATGCACCAGATTATATGTGAACGAATCGTAATTATCTATGACTACTATTTTCATAATTGAATAAATTTAAATTTTCCTTTTTTTGCCAGCAGCTAGCGGCTAGTTGCTGGCAGCTGGCTGAATTGCAACTTTCGTCCGCAACTTTTTCTATATTAATTTATCTCTTTCGCAATTTCCAGCGCTTTTTTCAATGCGCCCAATTTGTTGTTCACCTCCTGAAGTTCGCTTTCTTCCTGCGAGTCGGCCACAATGCCGGCACCTGCCTGATAAAAAAGCGTATTCCCTTTACTCAGGAACGACCGGATCATGATGGCATGGTTCAGCGTTTGATCGAAACCCAGGTAACCGATACAACCGCCATAATAGCTGCGGCGCTGGTTTTCGTAGGTGTCAATCAGTTGCATGGCACGATGTTTCGGCGCTCCCGATAAAGTTCCGGCCGGAAACGAATCGCCCAAAACAGTAATCATGTTTGTATTGGCGGGCAATTTACCCGAGACTTCTGAAACCAGATGAATGACATGCGAAAAGTACTGAACCTGCCGGTAACTGTCAACAGTCACATCGCTTGCATTGCGGCTCAAATCGTTGCGGGCCAGATCGACCAGCATCACATGTTCTGCATTTTCTTTCGGATCGGCACACAAACGTTCGGCTGAAATGCGGTCTTCATCATCATTTCCGGAGCGTTTAAAAGTACCTGCAATCGGGTTGATAATTGCACGATCTTTCTTTATGCGCAACTCGGCTTCCGGACTCGATCCAAAAATACGATACGTTCCGTAATCAAAAAAGAAAAGGTAAGGCGATGGATTGACTGAGCGCAAGGCACGGTAAACATTGAATTCGTCCCCTTTGAATTGTTGGGAAAACTGGCGCGAAAGTACGATCTGGAAAACATCGCCACGAAAACAATGTTCCTTTCCTTTACTTACCATAAATTTGTACTCTTCGTTGGTGATGTTTGAAACTTCAGCCCCCACAGTATCGAATTGTGTTGGCGAAAATGTCAGGTTTCGGAGTAACGACTCAATCTGGCCAATTTCTTTGGTTTCGCCTTCCATAAGGTTTTCGATCAGGTAAATCATGTCCTTGTGGTGGTCGATGGGCACAATGTATTTGTAAAAACAGTATTTTACTTCCGGAACAGAATAAGCTTCTTTCGCTTCGGCAGTAATTTCAATTTTCTCGAAATACTTCACCGCATCGTAGCTGATGTAACCAAACAATCCATTTGCCGGCAGATTTTCGGTTTCTCCTGACAATTTAAACGACTTGAAAAAAGCATCCAGTTGCAGATCAACCCTGTTTTCAGGACTAACGGTTTGAGTTACTTTTTCCCGGCCATTGTATTCGATTGTGATTTCACCTGAATCGACTGTAAAGCAGGCCATTGGCTTGATGCAGATGAACGAATATGCATTCTCATGTCCATGGTAATCGGAACTTTCGAGCAAAATGGAATTCGGGAATAAATCCCTGAATTTCAGATAGACACTTACCGGAGTTAGTGTATCGGCAAGGATCTTTTTTACGCTGACTTGTACGTTGATGTCTTTCATGTGTATGTATAGTTTTTGTTTCTTTTGTTGTAATTGTTGTAATTGTTGTAATTGTTCATCTAATAATCCTGATGCCATTCCATCCGATTTAAGGATTTCGCCTTGGAATACATTTTCCGCGGACGGTTTGTTCATTTGTTCATTTACCCGGGGCGTTGCCCCCGGGCTATTCATATTCGACCCCTTCAAGGTAAGGAAATTTCAAAATCGAAGTTTCCAGGCTTTCCCCCTGCGGGGGAACGGGAAGGGGGCTTGGCTTACAAAAAAGGCGGCTTACCGTGTTCCGATAAGCCGCCTTTTGTTCATTTTTTTACAATGATAGCTACTTCCTTCCACGGTATTGCGAAAAGTTTCTGTGCCACCACCAAATATTTTTCATTGTAATCATCATTCTCAGTTTAAAATTAAAAAACCTGCTTTTCCGAAAAGAAGCAGGCCTTTGTATGGTTTAAAAATACCAATATGGCTCTTACTTCTTACTTTTTAGAAAGAAGACCCCACCACGGAAGCCATATTGTATTTGTATTTCGAATCATGTATTTAAATTTCTGTTGCAAAAAAATGCAATTTATAAGAGAATAACAAGCTTTCAGGAAAGAAAGTTTAAAATTTTATAAAATGGTACTTGTTGTTAAGAACAGGATATTTTCACGACCATAAACATTGAAAGGTGTTTTGAAATTCTGGGCAACCATTTATCGAAAAAATTTACTGCCGGATAGGTAAAATCAGGAAGTAATTGTCGCCGCGAAACTCCACCGCTAAAAAGGTAGGTGAAAGGATTCAGGTATTCGATACTTTCAATTTTTAATCCTGGAAATTTTTCCTTAAACTTTTCGTTATCGCGTACAAACACAATCCATGGCAATGCTCCGTTGGCTCCTGAAAGTGGCCCTGCGGAAGGAATCGTCCAGCCTCCTTCAGGAATAAAAGGTTCGTGGTGAAAATTTTTGTAAATAAACCTCCCCCAAATGCTGTTTGCAGGTTCGATCATTATTACTTTTCCACCTTTCAGCAGAACACGACTCGCTTCCTTTAAAAATTGTTCGCTGTCGGGAATATGGTGCATGGTATCAATCATGAATATTCCTCCCACCGAATGATCTTTAAAAGGCATCTCCAACGCCGAAAAAGTCATGTCGTTCGATGGCAAATCAATGATGTCGGTACAAATTACTTTGGGCGCTATTTCTTTCAAAAAACCTCCGCCTGATCCAAGTTCAATCAACTGCCCATCGGGGAGATTTTTTATTTCCTGGGTAAATATTGAATACCATTCCTGGTACAATTTCCTTAAAAAATATTTTTGTTTGATGATTTCGCCATGCGCAATCGACCTTTCAGGCGAATCCAGAGAGTGTTCAATTTTATATTTTATCATCGTTTTTATTGCAACTTACGCATTTCAAGAGGTAAAATAATCCATTGCATTATTGCGCCAAGGTAAACCGGAAGCTGACCCCAAAATTGGTATTCGAAGTTGGGA
>JAUYTA010000216.1 GCA_030695265.1 Bacteroidota bacterium | reverse complement strand
CCCCAATCACCAAACTATGGTTACTAATATTATGCACGCTGCCAATAAGTTTTAAACTACCAATAATAAGAAGACCCGCAAATGTTCCGAAAAAAATACCAAAAAATAGCTTAATGAATTTTCCATCTACTTTGAAAGTCTGTTTTGTAATTACAACAGTCTTATCGGTAAGTGGAACTTTGATGAAATTTGAAAAAAACAGTATTATAATTCCATACACAATGCCAATAATAACAAATAGGTCTAAAATGCTTTTTCCTGATATCAATAAATTTTCGATTACCATTGAAAAAATGAAAGAAGCCAATCCAAAGCCAGCGACCGTTATTCCCGTAACAAGGCCTTTTTTTTCTGTAAACCACTTTGCTGGAGTTGTAATTGAAACAAAATAACCCAAACCTGTACCTATACCTCCAAAAACTCCAATTCCTGCAAGGATAATGTAGAAGTTCCCATCTGATAATCCTGAAACAATGTACCCAACACTAAAAAACAACGCTGAAAGAAGAGTAAGAGTGCGCACACCAAGCAGTTTTTCAAACTTTCCTGCTAAAATCATTGTAACCGGAAAAATTGCAATAATTGTTCCGAAAACAAGTTGAGACTGGACTGATGAAAAATCAAAATTATTTATCAACTCCGAAGATATCATACTCCATGCGTAAACGCTACCCACACAGAGCATAATAAAAAAAGCTGAAATAACGGTTAAATATCTTTGCATACTAATCAATTCCTTTTTCATAATGTAGTAATGGTGTCATCCTTTCTTTCAACTTCACCAGAAAAGTTCCTAATCTATCTGTGTTAATATTCTTTGACACAACATATACAACGGCAAGTTCCTTTTCCATTAAAGGAATAATAACTTTTCCCTTTTCATGTTTTGTAGCTACTGCAAGTTTTCTGCCTTTAAAAAAGTCTGTCATTATGCCCCTTTAGCGTTAACAATGCGTGACTTTTCAATGACTTGTTCACGAAGCATTGCTTTGTATTCGATAATTTTTCCCCTTAAATCCTTATTCTTTACTGAAATAATTTGAGCTGCCAATATCCCGGCATTTTTCGCTCCATTAAGTGCAACGGTTGCAACAGGTACACCCCCAGGCATTTGCAGGATTGACAACACAGAGTCCCACCCGTCGATAGAATTAGATGATTTAATAGGAACACCAATAACAGGAAGAGGTGAAATTGCAGCCACCATTCCTGGCAAATGTGCTGCTCCGCCAGCTCCTGCAATTATTACCTCAATGCCTTTTAAATGGGCATTAGAGGCAAATTCAAATAGTTTATCGGGAGTTCGATGGGCTGATACTATATCAATTTGATAACAAACTTCAAAGTGATCGAGCATTTCTGCCGCTTGTTTCATTATTGGCATGTCAGAGTCAGAACCCATAACTATGCTTACAATATTTTGCCCCATGATTTTACCTTTATTAAATGTCTCACTCGCTCTGCCTTTTCCAACGCATTTTCTAAAGTTGTAGAAACAACCGTTACATGACCCATTTTACGATTAGGTTTCGTAATTTTTTTCCCATACAGGTGAATTTTTACTCCTTCGATAGCCAGACTTTCGGTTAACCCTTCGTATCTGACAGGGCCTTCGTATCCCTTTTCACCCAAAAGATTGAGCATAACTGCCGGCAATTTAATCTGAGTGCTGCCAAGTGGCAAATTAAGTATTGCCCTTAAATGCTGTTCAAATTGTGAAGTAATAACACTTTCAATAGTGTGATGCCCACTGTTGTGTGGGCGAGGGGCAACTTCATTTACGAGAATTTTACCATTCACATCCACAAAGAATTCCACAGCCAGCAATCCCGCCATCC
>JAUYTA010000206.1 GCA_030695265.1 Bacteroidota bacterium | reverse complement strand
GTTCCGGCAGTGGTTGAAAGCGGAGCAAAGAGCCTGCAAATTATTAGTTATGGCTTTGTATTTTATGCATTTGGCATGGTGCTGGTTCAGGGATTTAATGGAAGCGGCGACACGGTGACCCCAACAAAAATTAACCTTTTCTGCTTCTGGCTGTTCGAAATACCATTGGCCTACCTGCTTGGCATTGTGCTCGATATGAATATCGAAGGAATCTGCATCGCCATTGTTGCCGCTGAATCGGCCCTCACCATTACTGCATGGTATTTTTTCAGGAAAGGAAAATGGAAGCTGACGAAGGTTTAAAATTAAAAAAACATAATCAGAAACAATGAACAAGAAATAATGAACGAGGAAGTCGGCGGCAAAGATAGATATTCCGTTTACCGGTGAAATACAGTCGATGCCCTATTCTTCGGAAAAACAGGCAACCTGATTGATTCAAAAGTTGTACTTTTAAAATCAAAATTTTAAACAACACAACATGGGCACACTTGGAAATTTAATCTGGTTCATTTTCGGAGGTTTTCTGGTTTTTCTGGAATACATGATCGCGGGCTTTTTGCTGTGCACCACCATTATCGGGATTCCTTTTGGAATTCAGTCGTTTAAACTTGCTTTTCTGGCTTTGTGGCCCTTCGGAAAAGCCATTGGTTTAAGTCCGGGTTCGCCGGGATGTCTTTCTACCACCATGAACATTATCTGGATTCTAATTGGCGGAATCTGGATTGCACTGACCCATTTAATCTTCGGATTGTTGCTCGGAATCACCATCATCGGCATTCCATGGGCCAAACAACATTTCAAATTGGTATCGCTGGCGCTGACTCCGTTCGGAAGGGAGATTCGGGATAAATAAGTTACTCCTCATGCGTATGCAGTCCGCATTCCTTTTTCGAATTGTCTTCCCACCACCAGCGACCAGCCCTGAAATCTTCTCCGGGCTGAATGGCGCGTGTGCAGGGAGCGCAGCCGATACTTACAAAACCACGGTCGTGCAAAACATTGTAAGGCACATTGTTTTCCTTCACATATTTTTGACAATCTTCGAGCGACCAATGTAAAAGAGGATTGCATTTGATCAGTTTATACCCGGCATCCCAAACAAAAAAGTCGAGATCGTGACGGTTATCCGATTGTGATGCACGCAAACCTGTAATCCAGCATTCCATTCCGGCCAAAGCGCGACCAAGTGGTTCAACTTTACGGATGTGGCAACATTCTTTCCGGTTTTCAACCGACAAATAGAAGCTCAGCGGGCCTTTTTCAGTCACCATATTCTCTACCGATTCGTGCTTCGGAAAATAAACATGAATTTGCTTTCCGTATTTATCCAATGTACGGTTCAGTACTTTGTAGGTTTCTTCAAACAATCGTCCGGTATCCAGCGTAACCACTTTAATGTCCAGATTATTACTGAAAATCATGTCGGTTATCACCTGATCTTCAATTCCTAAACTGGT
>JAUYTA010000205.1 GCA_030695265.1 Bacteroidota bacterium | reverse complement strand
TGGAAAAAGAAGGGTACTCCGGAAGAAGAAATTGTGACCATTAAAATTGACGGTTTCTTTCTGGCAATTGGGCACAAACCCAACTCCGATTTTGTAAAAGATTTCCTTGATACAGACGAAGTTGGATACATTAAAACCATTCCCGGAAGTTCGAAAACCAATATTCCCGGTGTTTTTGCATGTGGCGATGTTCAGGATTCGATATACCGCCAAGCTGTTACCGCAGCCGGCACAGGTTGTATGGCAGCCATTGATGCTGAAAGATATCTGTCTGAGAAACATTGATAACAGATAGCAAGGAGCATGGTGCAAGGAGCATGGAGCATGTGGGGGCATGGAGAAAATAGAAGGGAACGGGACAGACGAAAAACAGTGACAATCATTCAAACCCGGCATTTCAATCCTTCAATCCTTCAATCTTTTTATCTTTCAATCTTTTATTATCTAATCATTCATATATGAAACGAATAATTCAAACAGATCAGGCTCCTGCAGCTATCGGGCCATACAGTCAGGCTGTTGAAGCAGGTGGGACACTTTATGTTTCAGGACAGATTCCTCTTGTTCCTGAAACAATGAAAATTGTGGAAGGTGGAATTCAGGAGCAAACAGAACAGGTTTTAATGAATATCGGCGCTATTTTAGACGCAGCCGGTTACCATTACAGTGATGTGGTAAAATCTACTTGTCTGCTTAGCGATATAGCCAATTTCAAAGCGATGAACGAAGTTTATGCGAAGTATTATCCTGAAAATTCACCCGCCCGTGCTGCTTTTGCGGTAAAAGATCTTCCTATGGGCGTTCTGATTGAAATTGAAACAATAGCGATAAAATAGCATTCAGGAAAAGCAAATTTTATAAAACAGAAACCCCGGATTGAGCAATCATTTCGAGGTTTCTGTTTGTTAATATTTTTAAACACACATTATAATTCAAAATAGAGCCTTACTTTTATGGTGTGAAAACTATCAATAAAATATTGGTGCTTGTATTTTCGGTTTTGTATCTCTTTCTATCAACCGGGGTAATGCTGTTTCAAACACATTGTGAATGTTTGGGGAGCGCCAGTGTTTCATTGTTTGTTGCCGCCGATTCATGCAGCGATACAATTACCGAAGACGATTGTTGTTCGACCGAATCAAATTGTATAAACAGTCAAACTGAAGAAAAACTTCATTCATGCGGATGTGAATCACCTGTTGTTTCTTACCTGAAATTAACCGAACATTTCGACGAGGGTTCGAATTTTGAATATCCGCTTGCTAAAATTATCAGTCTGCTGAATATTGCTGTTAATGAAACAGTTGAAGAAATCCTTCCAGAAAAATCACCCATCCGCTTTACTTATTACTCACCGCCCGAAAATAAAAAGGCTGGCCGTAATTTAATTAACTTCTTAAATCAACGCAAGATAGCTCTTTCCTTATAATCAGGTTTTAACAGTTTTTGTTTACAATCAGATTATAAATATTTCAATATTACTGAAATGAAGAGAGTTCTTGTTTTACTTTTAATATTCTCATCTGTATATGGTTACCCAAATCCAATTAAAGGGAAAGTTTCCAAAGCCGATACCATAAAATGGAGTGGGGAAGAAGTGATTGATGCAGTTCTGGATAAGAACATGGAAATTGAGGAAGTTACCGTAGTTCAGAAAAATAAAGGAGCTTATATTTCCCGCATCAACCCAATTCACACAACACACATTAACGGAGCGGAGTTGCACAAAGCGGCCTGTTGCAACCTTTCAGAAAGTTTTGTGACCAATCCTTCGGTTGATGTTTCCTACAACGATGCAATCACCGGCGCCAAACAGATCAAATTATTGGGGCTTGATGGTACTTATTCTCAGTTGCAGACCGAGAATTTTCCAAATCTGCGTGGGCTTGCCACCAATTATGGCCTGACTTATATTCCAGGACCGTGGCTCGAATCAATACAGGTTTCGAAAGGCGCGGCCTCGGTTGTAAATGGTTATGAGTCGATTACCGGACAAATAAATGCCAACTTTAAAAAACCGGATGCCGCAGAAGTTTTTCATTTCAACCTTTTTGGCTCTGCGGAAGGAAAGTCGGAGATAAATTCAAACTTATCGGCAAAACTTTCAGAAAAAACATCGACTGCCTTTTTTGTTCATGGCGAGAACTTTCAAAGCCGAATCGACCATAATTCGGATGGCTTTCTGGATGAGCCGTTAATTAAACAGATTCATTTATTCAATCAATGGAAATACTTTGATGGTAAGGGTTTTATGATACATTCTGGATTTCATTACCTGAACGAAGACCGTACCGGAGGGCAAACTGATTTCAGGAAAGGCATGGGACGGACTGCATTAAATCCTTATGGTGTAAATGTTGGCAATGAGCGGGTTGAAGCATACGTAAAAGCCGGTTACGATTTTAATGGTTTGCAACACAGTCTTGCTTTGATTTCCAATTTCACCAAACACAAAATGAATTCATATTATGGGTTGAATAACTACTCCGGAGATGAATTTACCGGTTATGGAAATCTGATCCATACTTTTTCGATCGATCTGCCAGGCGTTCACACCTTAAATTCGGGAATCAGCATGGTCTATAATCATACAGATGAATTGCTCAACCAAACCATTATCAATGTAAATGAAGTGGTTCCGGGAATTTTCAGCGAATATACGTTCAAGCCAAATCCTAAAATTACGGCAATGGCGGGTATCCGATCTGATTTTCACAATACATTCGGGACATTCTTAACTCCCCGTGTTCACTTGCGTTACAGTCCGAATGAGCATCTGAACATGAGAATTTCGGCCGGAAAAGGTTACCGTACGCCACGAATCGTAGCAGAGAATAGCTTTTTGCTGGCAAATTTCAGACCTATAAAGTTTACTAATGACGAGATACTTGAAGAGGCCTGGAACTACGGTATCAGTGTCACTCAGGAGGTTTATCTGTTCGAGCGTTCATTAAATATTGGTGCCGAGTATTTCAGAACAGATTTCATCAATCAGTTGGTGGTTGACCGCGAAAGTTCTTCGGAGTTTATTATACTCGCTCCACTCGAAGGCAAATCGTATGCAAACAGCTATCAGCTGGAATTAAATTACGAACTGTTTCCCCGATTGGATATTTTGGCTGCATGGCGTGTAAACGATGTAAAACAGACCATCGGCAATCAGCTCGTCAGGAAACCATTGTCAGGCAAATACAAGGGTTTAATTACAGCGAATTATTCCGACCTTCTGAAAAAGTGGATGTTCGATTATACGGTTCAGTTTAACGGTGGAGGGCGATTGCCGGTTGTTGCCGGTTCTTCGGCAAATTTACCAACAGAGTTTCCGGCTTTTACCCAAATGAATGCCCAGATAACCAAATATTTCCGCTACTGGAACCTTTATGCCGGGGCTGAAAATTTATTGAACTATGTGCAGGATCATCCTGTATTGGGAGCCGAACTTCCTTTTGGATCGGATTTTGACACTACACGAATCTGGGGCCCGGTGATGGGTCGTAAATTTTATGCAGGAATTCGAATTACAATAAATCATAAATCAAAAACACTATGAAAAATATTGTCCGGTTAATTATGTCAGGATTTGTCTTGCTGTTATTTATTTCAACAGCAGAAGCCCAAAACAAGGATAGTGAATTATCAACTGTTTACATTAAATCGAACATGGATTGCATGGACTGTGAATTAACCCTTACAAATTATCTTAAATTCGAAAAAGGGTTGAAATCTTTGAAAGTTGATCTGGTTTCAAATACAATCAAGGTAGTTTATAAATCAGAAAAAAATACTCCTGAAAATATTGCCAAAGGAATTAAAAAGAATGGTTATGAAGCCACTCTGATTTCTGAAGAAGAGTACAATAAGTTATTCGGAAATGCTCCAAAAAAGAAGAATTAATCGTTTCTTTATTGAATGATTTTGACTTTCACACTATTAAAAACGAAATTATGAAACTATTGGAACATTTTGACCACCCGGAAAAGAGACAGGATAAGGAACATTTTAAACATCTCATTCAAATTGCTTTGGCGGATGGGATAATTCGGGATAGCGAAATGGCAATGCTGCACCGGCTAGGGAAAAATATGGGGTTTACCGACCCCGAAATTGATGATTTGCTGGCAACTGCTAATAACCTGTCATACAACCCTCCCTATGAATTAGCAAAACGATTTGAGCAGCTTTACGGTATAATTAAAATGGTTTTAGCCGACGGGAATATAGACAGCAACCAAATGCGGTTAGCATCGGTGATTGCAATAAAATCAGGATTTGTGGACGATGAAATACCTGCCTTACTCGATTTGTTGTTAAATGGAATTAAAAACGGGGAAGATGAAGAACATCTTTTCAAAGTGTATAAAAAGAGAATAATGCGGATATAAAAGTACAGCCCTGGTTGGGTTTGAAAGCTTTTATTACATTTGTTTTTTCCAAATTATTCTGATATATGCTTTCAAAAATAAAACTTCACTGGCAAATACTGATTGCTCTTATTCTCGCTGTTGCGTTTGGTTATTATCTGCCCGATTTGATCCCCTACGTTTCGTGGATGGGAGATGTGTTTCTTCGCGGTTTGAGTATGATTGTCATTCCATTGGTTTTCAGTTCAATAATCAGTGGTGTTGCCAGCATCGGGGGAGGATCAAACTTGGGAAGGATTGGCGTAAAAACCATTTCATTGTATCTTTCTACCAGTTTAATTGCCATTTTAACCGGGTTATTTCTCGTCAATCTTTTACAGCCCGGGGTTGGGGCAAACCTTGGAACTGCCGAAACAATTCAGTCATTACCAACAGCAGGCACTTCTGTAAGCGACATACTTATGCGCACGATTCCCGATAATATTGTTGATGCCATGGCACGGGGGCAAATTCTTCCGGTGATCTTTTTTGCCATTCTGTTTGGTTTTTTTATCACGCAAGTTCAATCCGAAAAACAGGAAATCCTGACAAAATTCTTTAATTCGATCTTTGAGGTGATGATGAAAATAACCATGTTCATTATCCTGTTTACTCCATTGGGAATTTTCGCCATTGTATCCAAAGAAGTAGCAAGAAATTCAGGATCGCTATCGAATATAGCCGGCAGCCTGGGAATTTATATGCTAACTGTACTGTTAGCTTTGATTATTCATGCCGGAAT
>JAUYTA010000197.1 GCA_030695265.1 Bacteroidota bacterium | reverse complement strand
CCGTTACCGCGCTTTCCTTGCCGAAGCTTTGGATATTTCGCCACGCGACATTCAGGCTTTATTAATGGGCGGACATGGCGACACCATGGTTCCACTACCCCGCTACACCACCGTTGCAGGTATTCCTGTTACTGAAATGATCGACAAGGAAACCCTCGATAAAATCATCGACCGTACCAAAAAAGGTGGTGGCGAATTGGTAAACCTGATGGGAACTTCGGCATGGTATGCTCCGGGATCGGCTGCTGCACAAATGGTTGAAGCAATTGTGATGGATCAGAAACGCATATTCCCATGTTGTGTAAAAATGGAAGGCGAATTTGGCTTAAACGATGTTTTTGTAGGTGTTCCGGTTAAACTGGGCAAAAACGGAGTGGAAAAAATCGTAGAAGTTAAATTGACCACTGACGAACAGGCATTGTTGGTTGAATCAGCAGCTTCTGTTAAAGAAATCATGGATGTTGTTGACGGGATGAATATTCTTTAGTCTTTTTTAGGACAAAACAAACAATAACCTATATATTTGAAGCCTCTGCGAAAAATTGCAGGGGCTTTTCTATTGTTTCTCTTCCCATC
Organism: Bacteroidota bacterium; assembly: GCA_030695265.1. Classification (GTDB taxonomy): domain Bacteria; phylum Bacteroidota; class Bacteroidia; order Bacteroidales; family Prolixibacteraceae; genus Aquipluma. The sequence goes on along the minus strand of JAUYTA010000197.1, from coordinate 1,929 downwards.
AATTAAAGAGAAAAGGCAAAGGATAACAGGGATGAACGACAAACATTGACGGATAGAACTTTTTACTTTATGATTGAAATACCGCTGCAAATAATTGAACTTGAAAAGGATAATTATCACATCCTGATTGATGGGAAATTTCAGGATGGAACTCCAGCTTGCTGGATTATCGACACAGGAGCATCAAAATCGGTGCTGGATATAAACCAGAATCTTTACTTCGAAGTGTTGGATTCCGACAATGAAGATGACTATCACAGCGCTGGAATTAACCAGGGAATGATGGAAACTTCAGTCGGAAAAATGTTTTTCCTAAAGCTGGGAAAATTGGAAATTTCAGACCAGAAAGTTGCACTGATTGACCTGACCCATGTAAATGAAATATACGGAAAATACAGTTCTTACAAGATTGCAGGACTTCTGGGAGGCGACATCCTGATGCACTACAAATGCAGGATCGACTACAATAAAAAAACAATTCAGTTTAAGATTCCGTAAGCTGTCCGACAACAGAAAACCGGAATCATTTTATTAGAAAAAAAACTATATATTTGGCGGCTGAAAAAAGGGTTTTATGAATCTGAAGAAATACATTTCAAAACATTCGTTGTTGCGTTTTTGCCTGCTCATTGCCATGGTATGCGCTGCTGCGGTGTTTGATATGTACAATGCAACCAATCAGAAATTGGGCGATACTAATATGAAAACCCCGGCTCAGAATGATTTCGAAGCCGGCAAAATGTTTTTATTCAACCAGGTAAACACATTCAATCTTAAAACAATGGCAGGCGAGTACTTTGTGCGTTTCCGGTTTGCCTGCACCCAGGATAAATTTCTTTTAAAACATTATAATTTACGGACTTTTCAACTGATGAAAGCTGAATCATCGCATTCATTCGCTGCAGCAGCATGTTCGTTTCATTCACTGCCTTTTAACCGGGTTATCTATTCCAGTCCCGACGACACACCTCCGAATACATAATTTCTCAGCTACTCTTTTATCAGGAATAATTGCGTGCGTACCCCAAAAGGATATGCCCATTTAAAAGAGCGGCTAATTCATTTTTCCTGAATTAATTATCCCTTTTATAATATTTAATTTCAAACAATTTAAATTTTTAACAAATGCAAAACAAAGGTGCAATCAGACTTTTTGCAATTCTTATTGCTTTGATTTGTCTTTATCAGTTGATGTTTACCTTTCAGGCCAACCAAACTGAGAAAGAAGCCAGAGCTTATGCAAAAGGCGACAAACAAAAAGAACTTGCTTACCTCGATTCAATGTCGAGCGAAGTGGTTTACAACTTATTGGGAATCCGGAAATACACGTTCAAAGAAGTAAAAGAACTCCAGCTTGGTCTTGGGCTCGACTTGCAGGGCGGTATGAACGTTACCCTTGAAGTTTCAGTGGTTGACCTGGTCAAATCACTTTCGAACTACAGCAAGGATTCAACATTTACGGCAGCCATCAAGCTGGCAACCGAAAAACAGAAAAACAGTCAGGATGATTTCGTAACCAGCTTTGGAAAAGCATTCGAAGAAGTGTCGCCGAACGGAAAACTGGCTTCTATTTTCAATACCCTTGAATTAAAAGATCAGGTCAAATACAATTCTACCAATTCGGAAGTATTGAACGTTCTGCGCAAAGAAACGAAAGTTGCCATCGACAACTCTTTCAATATTATCCGCACCAGGATTGACCGTTTTGGTGTAGCTCAGCCAAACATTCAGCCTTTACAGACTGCCGGACGTATTTTGGTTGAACTTCCAGGTGTTGACGATCCAAAACGTGTTCGTAAACTGTTGCAGGGAACTGCCAACCTCGAATTCTGGGAAACTTACGATAACAGCGAAGTTTATCCGTATTTGGCTCAGGCAAACCAAAAACTGGTTGAAATTCTTGCATTGAAATCAACAGGTTCAACGATT
>JAUYTA010000175.1 GCA_030695265.1 Bacteroidota bacterium | reverse complement strand
GGCAGGGCATTTGGGTGCGGATCCGCCAGTTGGCGGATTAATCTCCGAAATAAATAAAACGCGATTGAAAATCGCGGTACCCATACGGAATAACGCAAACAGGTAATTTATTACAAGCAAATTTGAGGTCTTGAAAACGATGCCGTCTGTTTTTATTTTTTACCGCATCGCTTATATTCTTTGCCGCATCGCTTTCTAAAGGGATAAGCATCGCTTTCAAAAAGGATAAGCATCGCTTTTTTTCCGCTGCGCACCAAATTGTTTTTAATCCTGACAGGTTTTGAAAACCTGTCAGGATTGGATACCAAAACGATAGAAACTGGCAGGGCATTTGGGTGCGGATCCGCCAGTTGGCGGATTAATCTCCGAAATAAATAAAACGCGATTGAAAATCGCGGTACCCAATGATCTTCAGAAATTCTTCTCCCAGAAGTGCATCGGCGGTTCACATTCCGAAAAGCCCATTTTTTGATAGAGTGATTTGGCGGCGTGATTGTCTTCGCGGACTTCGAGGTTTACCCGGCAGTATCCGTTTTTGGAGGCATAATTCAGGATTCCCTTCATCAGAAAGTGACCGGCGCCAATGTTCCGACATTCAGGAGCAACTATAAAATCGTGAATGTTGAGGATTGGTTTTGCTTTAAACGTGGAGAAGTTTTGATTGCAGTTGGCTATGCCTGCAAATTGATCACCTGAAAACACAAAAAATCCGAGATAGCCCGGGTAGCTTTTCAATCCGGCAATAATTTTGGGAACCAGACTTTCGTCCAACGGAGCATTGTTCCCCATCGGGTCGTTCATGTAATCGTTCAAGAGTTTGATGACTTGCGTACAATGCAAATCGTTGTGAAGGTCAACTTTTAAAAGTGATAATTCCATCGGATTGGTTTCAGTTAAATTTCAAAAATAAGAGAAATTTGGTTACATTGAACCCCTTCTGGTTTTTGGAAATCGTAAATATGTAAATTACTCAATCGTAAATATTTAAACCTTAAACCTCCATGCGTCGATGTTGTATTTTTTCAGGCGGATACCCAACATTCGTTCGGTGACTTTTAACTCGTCGGCAGCTTTGGCAATATTGCCTTTAGAGCTGACCAACGCTTCGCGTATCAGTTGTTTTTCCACCTGTTCAACGGTGTAGGTCATTCCGGCCAAAGCTTTTGTATTGGTCGAATCGGCTGTTTGCAGCGATGGCGGCAGGTCGTAACTGTGTATCACATTGTCTTTGCTGAGGATACATGCCCGTTCGATGCAATTTTCGAGTTCGCGGATATTTCCGGGCCAACGGTATATCATCAACATATTCAAGGCCGAAGTCGTTATCCGGATAATTTTGGAATTGTTGCGCTTATTGAATTTATCGATAAAATGATCGACCAGCGAAGGAATATCGTTTCTGCGATCGCGCAACGGGGGCATAAAAATCGGGAACACGTTGATGCGATAGTACAAATCCTCGCGAAATTCATTGTTCTGAATCAATTCTTCCAGATTGCGGTTGGTGGCGCAAATAATCCGGACATCAATTTTGATGGTTTCGGTTCCGCCCAAACGTTCAAACTCGCGCTGCTGAATAAGTCTCAGTAATTTTACCTGTGTAGAAAGTGGGATGTCACCAATCTCATCCAGAAAAATAGTGCCACCATCGGCCAGCTCGAAGCGGCCTTTTCGCCGTGCTTCGGCGCCTGTAAATGCACCTTTCTCGTGGCCAAACAATTCACTTTCAATCAGTGTATCGGGCAAAGCAGAACAGTTCACCTTGATAAAACTCTTTTTTGCGCGCGGGCTCGAAAAATGAATGGCATCGGCAATCAATTCCTTACCAATTCCGCTTTCTCCACGTATCAGAACTGTCGAATTTGTTTCAGCTACCATGCTCACAAGTGAATAAACATCGCGCATTTTGCTTGAATTTCCAACGATATTAGCTGGCCTGAAATCTTTTTCAAGTTGATTTTGCAGCTGAATATTTTTTTGCTTCAGGATTTCCATTTCCTCCAATCGTTCCTGTTTCATCCTGACACTGGTGGAAATCATCGATCCAATAATGGATAAAAGCCGGTTGTCTTCGTCGTATGAAATGTGCGGATTGTAAATACGTACCACGCTGAGCGTTCCTGTAACTTTTCCTGCTTCAATAATCGGATTGCAAATAAATGTCAGTTCCTGGCCATCTTTGGTCAGTTCCTGGCCGGTACGGTTCAAAAACAAACTCGATTTTGAAATTTTATCGATCACAACCGGGCGCGACATCTCGACCACCCGCCCAATAATACCTTCGCCTAATTTATAACGGCCACGGGCTTGCTGAGCGACACTGTAGCCATAAGCAGCCTCAATCAGAATACTTTCCGATTCACGGTTGAAAATGGTCAGAAAACTCCGCTCGGCATCCAGATATCTGACAAGCATTTCGAGTATAGCCGACAAATCATTCTTCAGTTCCTTGCTCTGAATAAGCCGTTGACTGACATCAAAAAGAAGTTCGAGTTCCTTAAGACCGTAACATTCATTGCCTGCCTTTTTACATTTGAATTCCATATGCTACTATCTTTTTGACAACGAACAACTAATTATACAAACAATATGCGCAAATATCAACTTTAATTATTCCATTTTAATACAACAACAAGTGAAACACTGCCATTTTAACAAAGAATTAACTGTCTCGATCATATAAAACGATTTACAATAATCTAAGAAATCGCTTATATTTGCTAAAATTATTGTTGCACAATGAAAACAATTAAAACATTTCTGACCATTATTTTTTGTGTCAGTATTGTTGCCCTTCAGGCAAAAGCACCGGTTTTTCCAATAAATAAGCCCGACAATAAGCCGCACCGGATTATCCGTACCTGCTGTTCGTTCGGCTCCGAAATGCAGTTAATGGGCATTCCCGGAATTAAGCTGACAGATAACGACCTTGTTAACCTTGCAGGAAAAATTGCATACGATTTATCTGTATGGCACGAGATTGCAACCTGGTTTGGCGCGTCAACCATTCCGTTTGTTCCTGAAAGATATTCAAGTTTTTCGGTTGAAGATGTTTATTCGAATTATTAATCTTCGTCCATCCAGTCTTTCCCCGGATCTAATTTTTTGTTTCTCTGAATCCGTGCCTGAAGTTCGAAAGTGCGAATGCGGTCCTTGTACAAATTGTGCGCGTTCATTTTGGCCACATCAAGCGAAGTATCGGTATTATCATCCCATCGGCGGCACAAATACAAGGCCTGGTAAACCCGCCCAATTTTGTATTTTCCTGAAATGGCCAATCCCAAAGCATAATCTTCGCCATAACTTACATTGGGTACACGGATTTTGCGCAACACCGGCGTATAAAATGCCCTTGGAGCTCCCAGACCATTGATTCGAAGCGCATTGTTTGGACCATTGTCATCGGTCCATTCGCCGTGATCGATTACGCCCGGAGGAATTTCTTCCAGATTAAAATCGGTCATGCGGTAACTTCCAATCACCATTGCACAATTGTCTTCATAAAATTTATCAACGATGGTTTGAAGCGTATTTTCATTTACGTACAAATCATCGCTGTCAAGTTGCACTGCAAATTTGCCACATTCAGGATGAAAAATTGCCTCGTTCCAACAACCGCCAATTCCAAGGTCATTCCGTTCAGGAATAATATGTATTAATTTTCCCTGCTCAGCATACGATTTAAGGATTTCTGAGGTCCCATCAGTCGAATAATTATCGACAACAATAATGTTAAAACGAAAGGATGTTTTTTGTATAAGCGCCGACACCACCGCATCCCTGATGGTTTTCACGCGGTTTCGCACGGGAATAATTATGGAGGCTTCTGTTTCAAAACTTTCAGAAAATATAGTTTCGGGGAAAGGGGCCAAAAGCAAAGCGCCTATGTCGCGCAAATGCGCCGTGCAAACCTGTTCCATTTCAAGCTGACGTTCGCGCGCAGCAGATTTCACGTAATCAAATTGTATTTCTCCTGAAGTACGGGTATCTGTTTCAACTTTCGTAAACAAATATTCAGGAATATGAACCAGTTCGCCCATTCGGCTTGCACGTAAACGCAGGGCGTAACAACCTGCATATTTCAGCATGTCGTAATTCTCGTACCTGAAGGCTTTTAATACTTCAGCCCTGAATAATCTGACTGCGCCAAAATTAAAATCGTCGCGCAAACTGCCGGGCTGATAGTGAATAAGCGGATGTGCAGAAAGTTGGCCGTCTTTCATTTCCATGTAATCGGAATAAACCATTGGAGATTCAGTAAAATCCGACACCTGAACCAGCCGTTCGATGGCGCCCTGTCCCAGTTCAATTACAGCATCGCCAAGTGCAAGAAGTGCAAAATCAGACTGTACCAACTTGGCCAGATGCCTGATGGTAGAACATGAACCAAACTCTTCAACCTGTACCAACTCACAATTATTTAACTGGACAGGTGTTTTGGACAGGACATAAACCTGATTCACCAGGGAAGATTCCCGAAACTGATCAACCAGCTTCTGACTGGCAATTTCGTTGCTGAATGCAAAGAAACAATCCACTTTTTGATTCATGATCCTGTTTGTTTAGAGTTTAATCACTTTCAGTTTACTAATTTCGCTTTCGTTGTGAAGGCGATCAAGGGCAGATATTCGTATTTCGTATTTCCTTCGTAATTTACGGGAATTTGGCTTAAAAACGACGCGGTTATCACTTGTAATTGTGAAAATATTTTCAGGATTCGTTTCATCAAACTTTTGCCCGGCAGGATTCAAATAAACCAGGTAACCAACTGCCTTGTCCATTTCATCTACTGTTTTATCCTGCTTCCATTTCAGTTTATGTCCCCGCTTGCGGAAACGTTCGGGTTTATCCGGAGCTTTGTTGTCGATCCACGGCATTGCAGGCACCAGTGCCGGACGATTGTATATTTTATTCTGAAGGGCTTCGCTGAATCCAAATAAATCACGTTTAAAATGTTTGCTGCTGTAAAAAGCGCTGCCACCCAATTGCGGTATCTGACGGGTAATCTGAATTTGTTTCAGTAGCTGATTCGGATCCTGCCATTCAGGAATACTTGCATTTGCTTCCAGTTTATACACCGCATGACCAATGTACATTCCCCGGTTGTAAGCGTGATCGGCCCACCACTTGCCAAGTGTGAGAAAATCGACCGATGGATGGCCAATCTGCCAGTAAAGCTGCGGCAATGAATAATCAATCCAGCCATTTTTTTGCCATTTCAGGATATCGGCATACAAATGATCGTAATTGGTGGTGCCGGCAGTGGTAGCAGATCCCTGCGGATCGTCGGCTTTGTTGCGCCAAACGCCAAACGGGCTGATTCCAAATTTCACCCAGGGTTTTATCTTTTTAATATTTTCTGAAAGCATTTTTATTGTCATATCCACATTGTCGCGCCGCCAGGCTGCCTTTTGCATCAATAAAAATCCCCGGTTGTACTGAGCAAACGAGTTTCCATCGGGAAAATCTTCTTTCAGCGGATACGGATAAAAATAATCGTCGAAGTGAATGGCATCCACATCGTAGCGTGCCACAATATCATTTACCACCTGAACAACAAAATCGCGGGTTTGCGGCAGTCCCGGATCAAAATACAGTTTGCCGCCATAGTTTACAATCCATTCAGGATGTTTGAATGCAATGTGGTTCGAAGCCAAAGGTTCGGTAGCGTATTGCGCAACCCGGAAAGGATTCAGCCACGCATGAAATTCCATGTTCCGGCTGTGGCATTCCTCAATCCAGAATTGCAGCGGATCGTAAAACGGTTCGGGCGCCTTGCCGGGAGTGCCGGTAAGATAACGCGACCACGGCTCAAGTTCCGACGGATAAAAAGCATCAGAAGCCGGACGGATTTGCATGATGATGGCATTCA
>JAUYTA010000163.1 GCA_030695265.1 Bacteroidota bacterium | reverse complement strand
TGGGTTGAAATAAAGTATTCCAATACCGACAGTCCTTCTTTAAAGTTTGCAAGGATCGGGTTTTCGATAATCTGAGAACCTGTTGATCCTGACTTTTGTGGTTTTGCCATCAAACCCCTCATTCCGCAAAGCTGACGAATCTGCTCTTTGGAACCACGGGCTCCTGAATCAAGCATCATATATACTGAATTGAAACCCTGACGGTCAGTGCTCAAAGTTTTCATTACCGAATTGGTAAGTTTGGCATTGGCATGTGTCCAGATATCAATTACCTGATTGTAACGTTCGTTATTTGTAATGAAACCCATGTTGTAATTGGTCATTACTTCCTCTACTTCCGCATAACCGGCTTCAACAATTTCCTTCTTGTCGTCAGGAATAATTACATCGCTAAGATTAAACGACAAACCACCTCTGTAAGCCATGGTATAACCCAAATCCTTAATAGCATCAAGGAAAAGTACAGTTACAGCATTTCCTGTTATCTTATAGATATCAGAAATAATGGTACGAAGCGACTTTTTAGTAAGAATCTGATTGATATAACCAACTTCCTTAGGGACAGATTGGTTGAAAATAATCCGGCCTACAGTAGTTTCAATGATGTGTTTGAACATTTCTCCTTTTTCATCCACATCCTGAACTTTCACCTTAATAATGGCGTGAAGATCAATTACATTCTCATTATGGGCAATAATAACTTCTTCCGTAGAATAGAAAATCATTCCTTCACCACGAGCCCCCGGGCGTGCTTTGGTCATGTAATACAGACCTAAAACCATGTCCTGGGAAGGTACCGTGATAGGAGCACCATTTGCAGGGTTCAGCAAGTTATGCGATGCAAGCATCAACATTTGAGCTTCCAGAACGGCAGCATTTCCAAGTGGCACGTGAACAGCCATCTGGTCACCATCGAAGTCGGCGTTGAAACCGGTACAAACGAGTGGATGTAACTGAATGGCTTTTCCTTCAATCAAAACAGGTTGAAAAGCCTGAATTGACAAACGGTGAAGGGTAGGCGCACGGTTCAGCATAACCGGATGTCCTTTTAAAACATTTTCGAGGATATCCCAAACAACCGGATCTTTGCGGTCAACAATCTTCTTGGCCGATTTTACTGTCTTAACAATACCACGCTCAATCAGTTTCCTGATAATAAATGGTTTGAAAAGCTCAGCAGCCATGTCTTTTGGAAGACCACATTCGTGTAGTTTCAGTTTTGGCCCGATAACAATTACCGAGCGAGCTGAATAATCGACACGTTTACCCAACAGGTTCTGGCGGAAACGACCTTGTTTCCCTTTCAAACTATCGGATAAAGATTTTAATGGACGGTTATTTTCAGTTTTAACTGCATTTGATTTTCTTGAGTTGTCGAACAATGAATCGACCGCTTCCTGAAGCATACGTTTTTCGTTACGCAGGATTACTTCCGGAGCTTTAATTTCGATTAACCGTTTTAAACGGTTGTTTCTGATGATCACCCTGCGGTACAAGTCGTTCAAATCGGAAGTGGCAAAACGGCCACCATCCAATGGAACCAAAGGACGCAAATCGGGTGGAATAACAGGAACAACTTTAACAATCATCCATTCAGGACGATTGATATTCTTGCTCGCACGGAAAGCTTCAACAACCTGAAGACGTTTTAATGCCTCATTTTTACGTTGTTGTGAAGTTTCGGTGTTTGCTTTGTGACGAAGGTCGAACGACATTTCATCCAATTCGAGGCGTTGCAACAATGTGTACAATGCATCGGCACCCATACGGGCTATGAATTTATTCGGATCCATATCGTCGAGATGCTGGTTTTCTTTTGGTAAAGAATCCAGAATATCGAGATATTCTTCTTCAGATAGGAAGTCAAGATATTTTACGCCATCCTGAGCTTTTACTCCCGCCTGAATTACAACGTATCGTTCGTAATAAATAATTACATCCAATTTTTTGGTTGGCAAGCCCAAAAGGTATCCGATTTTGTTCGGCAACGATTTGAAATACCAGATATGGGCCACCGGAACTACCAGTGAAATATGCCCCATCCGTTCACGTCGAACTTTTTTCTCGGTTACTTCAACGCCACAACGATCACAAACAATTCCTTTATAGCGAATGCGTTTGTATTTACCGCAATGACACTCATAATCTTTCACCGGCCCGAAGATTCGTTCGCAGAACAAACCATCACGCTCAGGTTTATAAGTCCGGTAATTTATCGTTTCAGGTTTCAAAACCTCTCCGTGAGACCTTTCGAGGATCTCTTCAGGCGAAGCCAGACTGATACCAATTTTGGTAAAGCTAATCTTAACTTTATTGTCTTTTCTGAATGCCATATATCGATGGTTATTTTTTCAAGTTTATATAAGGAAAATCAAACTGATTTACCTTTAATTAATCAAGGCTCACACTTAAACCAAGACCACGTAATTCGTGCAGCAATACATTCAGGGATTCAGGAATACCTGCAGCAGGCATTGGTTCACCCTTAACAATTGCTTCGTATGCTTTGGCTCTTCCTAAAACGTCATCTGATTTAACGGTTAGGATTTCCTGAAGAATGTTGGATGCACCAAATGCTTCCAATGCCCAAACTTCCATTTCACCAAAACGCTGACCTCCGAATTGAGCTTTACCTCCAAGTGGCTGCTGAGTAATCAAAGAATAAGGTCCGATTGAACGGGCATGCATCTTATCTTCAATCATATGGCCTAATTTAAGCATATAAATTACACCAACAGTTGCAGGCTGATCAAAAGGTTCACCAGTTCCACCGTCGCTTAAATATGTTTTACCATATCTCGGAACACCGGCTTTATCTGTATATTCAGTAACTTCTTCCAGAGTGGCGCCATCAAAAATAGGAGTTGCAAAAGTAAGTCCCAATTCTTTTCCGGCCCAACCTAAAACAGTTTC
>JAUYTA010000159.1 GCA_030695265.1 Bacteroidota bacterium | reverse complement strand
AAAGCATAATATGGATATTTAGAGATCTTTACTCACCCATGCCGCGCGCACAAAAAAAAGCCGCCCCAAACTTAATTGAGACGGCCTTTAATATTTCGAAATTTGAAATGTCTATTCAGGACAAAGAAACTCATCCACGTTTGCAGCGGCAATTTTTCCGGCTTCGATGGCACGAACCACGAGGCTTGCACCGGCTTCTATATCACCGCATGCAAATACTTTTTCGATGGAAGTCTGTTTCTTTGCATTCACTTTCACATTGCCACGTTGGTCATATTCAATGCCAAGTTGATCGAGCAAACCATTGTGCACCGGCTGGGTAAAACCCATCGACAGCAACACCAGATCAAAATCCATGGTTTCAGATGTTCCGGGAACCTCTGTCATTACCCAACGTCCGGCTTCGTCTTTGCCCCATTCAACGCCCACCAGTTCAACCTGTTTAAGCTGGCCATTCTCACCGATCAGCCTTTTGGTTGACAAACTCCAGCGCCGCTCACAACCTTCCATGTGTGAGCTTGAAGTGCGTAAAGTAGCAGGCCAGTATGGCCATGGGTTGTTGTCAGCACGTTTGGATGTTGGTTTGGGCAGAATTTCTATTTGTGTAACACTTCTCGCCTTTTGACGAATGGAAGTTCCCACACAATCGGAACCTGTGTCGCCTCCACCAATTACCAGAACCCGTTTATCTTTGGCCAATATGCTGATATCTTCAGGAATAACTTCGCCTGCAATCCGTTTATTCGACTGCATCAGGAATTCCATGGCATAATAAACACCTTTCAAATCGCGACCTTCAACCGGTAAATCACGGGCCTGCTCAGCGCCATTGGCCAAAACTACTGCATCAAACTTAGTCAGCAATTCTTCACGGGTAATGTCAACACCAACCGCGACATTGGGTTTAAAAATGATTCCTTCGTCAAGAAAAATTGCCAAACGACGATCGATTACTGTTTTACTTAGTTTGAAATCAGGAATTCCGTATCGGAGCAAACCACCAATTGCATTATTTTTCTCAAAGACAGTCACTTCATGCCCGGCCTGATTCAATAAATCAGCAGCCGAAAGTCCGGCTGGACCTGAACCTACAATTGCAACTTTTTTTCCTGTACGAACTTCAGGAATACGTGGCTGTATAAATCCAAGGTTGAAAGCATGCTCAACCGTAGATGCTTCGTTTTCGCGAATGGTTACGGCTTCATCGTGAATGGCCAATACACAGGCTTTTTCGCAGGGAGCAGGACAAACGCGACCTGTAAACTCCGGGAAACTATTGCTCGAATGCAACACTTCGTATGCACCTTTCCAATCGGCTTTGTACACCAGATCCTGCCATTCCGGAATTTTACTTCCGACAGGGCAACCCC
>JAUYTA010000149.1 GCA_030695265.1 Bacteroidota bacterium | reverse complement strand
GGGATCTTCAGACTGTAAGAAAACCTTTTAAGATTGGAGCTAATTTTGCTTCAAAAATTATATCTGAAACAGTTGTATCTGGTCATTCGGAAATCACTGCTATCGGTTCGCGACCGGTATCTTTCTAATCAGCATAATCGGCCGGAAAAACCACAAAAAGCCCCACCACCCGTCTAAGGTGCAGTCCATGAATTGTTTTACGGCCAAAGCCTGCGGCAGGTGCTTCCGCTTCACTTCATTCACTTCAGGAGCTACACTTCGTTTCGCCACCTTTCGTTCCATTCCGTTCATTGTCAGCCCCAGCCTTGGCAACCCACGCAAGAGTGTTTCCTTCATTCCATTGCGCTCATGCCAACCCGCCGTTTCATTCCGCTCCCCTTTGGCTTTCCAACCCACAACCCGGAACTCAAAGCCAAAACGGGAAGCTACATTCCACCCCTCCCAATTCGCTACATTGCATTCAGTCACCACCCTTGCTTTTCCCCATGCCAACCAGCGGTATGCCCTGCGTAGAGTTTGCCCCGGAAAACAAAAACCTCAAATACCCCACCGCCCTTTAATGGTTGCAGGTAAAAATAAAGGAGCATTCGCGCATGGCCTTTGTGCTTGCAGCCGGTTCGTCTCACTCATTCAACCGTTCGCTTTGACGCTCGTTCCTCGCGTCGCCGCTCACTATTTCATTTCGTTCACCTCACCAGCTTCAGCACCGCACGTGTGAGTGTTTCGTGCCTCAACACCCACACCTTTTCCAACCCACAACAAGATCATTTACGCTTATTTTTACCTGCGAATTGTTTACCCCATAAAAACCACGGTCGCTGATCTTATTCGCCTTAAATAGCCTGTATTGTTCGCTCATCATGCTATTGAAATGAGAATAACTGCCCACGCACTTTCCTATGCCAGTTATTTCCCATTTCAACAGCACATCATCATCATACTTGAAATTTGTCATTTCCTTTTTTAAAAAAGGAGTTTTTAAGGTGTTTTTTATAAGAATCCACAATCGTAAATCAGAAAAAAGATGAACTAAAAAAAAAGATAGTGCAGAATAAAGCAAATCAACGCATAACGTCCTACTGATCAATATCAAAAACCTAATATTCTTACCTTGCATACACAAAAGGTCATGGTCGTGTTTGGTTCGTACCAAGTCCGTATCAAGTCCAAGTTAAAATTTATTGATAACAATTAAATATTTGTATTATGGGAACAATTAAAAAAGGAATCCTTGGAGGATTCTCCGGCAAGGTCGGAACGGTTATCGGCGGCAATTGGAAAGGCATAGATTATATGCGAAGTAAAGCTGCAAGTGTTTCAAATCCGAAAACAGAAGCACAACTGGACCAACGAGCCAGATTTGGTGCTGCACTCAAATTCTTACAACCATTAACCTCATTTCTCAGAGTAGGTTTTAAGAATTACGCTGTGAAAATGACAGCTTTCAACAGCGCTATGTCTTACAACCTTAACAACGCACTTTCAGGAGTTTTCCCTGATTATTTCATCGATTATCCGAACGCATTAGTTTCCCGAGGTAATCTGCCAGGGGCCTTAAATCCCCAGATTGTTTCAAATACGCCAGGTGAAATCAATTTCTCTTGGACAGACAATTCTCATGGATCAAATGCAAAGGCTAACGACAAAGTATTATTGGTTGTTCTAAATCCTGCCAAACAATGGGCAGAGACCATTGTGGCTGGAAATACCAGATCGTCTGAATCCCAGGTTATAACAGTTCCGCAAACGTACACCGGTGATGAAGTTCAATGTTATATTGCATTTCAGGATGAGAAACAAACCGTTTTATCAAACAGCGTATATGCTGGAGCAATTGTTGTGGCATAAATTATTTGAAGACCAAATGGTTTGCAAAACCGCTTTCTTTCTGAGGGCGGTTTTTTTTTGGACCAGTTTAAATTGTTATGGGTGAATGTTTGTTAAGCATAAATATTCGATAGTCGGAACAATCAACATCGGGACTTCCGGATCAGATCAAAATTGGAGGTAATTGGGAAATCGAATACAAACTTGGCGTTGGAAGTAAAGGACTGTTAGGCATACCTGAGAGTATCAATTTTGTTGCAAACCCTGAGCCGGAGGTAGTAGCTCCTGTAGATGAATTTATAAGCCCGGAGGAGGATCCGAACGGGTTTCTTGACAAGATACTCAGGGACCGGGAGAAGAAACGAAAAGACGACTATTCTGACTTATTATAAAAGGTGTAGTCAGGGTTAGTTATTTCAACGAAAAATTATTTAGAACGATATTTTTGTGGATGCCGCAGTCGACCTCTGTTTTATCAAATGGTTCTAAGTATTGGGAGGTTATATAATCAAGAAGGACATCTAAACTTCGAAGCGCTCTTTGGAAATGTTTATCAAAAGTCAAAAAGGCGTCCTCTCCTCTGTTGCCCATCTTTTCACTAATGAGATATCTTGATCGCCTAGATAAATTTTGCAGGTGACGGTATGCAGTATACACCTCGTCAGGAACTTTTGCAAGTGAAAGCTGGTTGTATGGGCTAATAGCTTCAGATACTTCGTCATGTCTTCGGTAATGTAAATCTCCTTTAATCGCGATATGAGAATTTACAAGGTGAACCCCCACGTAAAAACAAGTGGTAACGCACCAATCCCAATAAGGGCGATCCAAATTAGCACTGATCCCTTTTAGAAAAGCCAAGTTGTTTTGTGCTTGAAGGATGTGCTCCCTGTAACTAGCCATTAAAGATATTTCTGGAAATGAGAAGGGGTAGCGCAGTTGTCAGATACCTCCATAATAGTAGTAGAGATATGAAAACCATGCCCTTTATATTTAGCATTAACCTCAGCCTCCTGTAAGAAAAGTCTATCCATAGCCTGTTCGTCATCGTCATTTACGACCGCCCAAACTAAAATAATAGAATCCGATAATTGAAAAGATAAGGATCTGAGATTAATGTCCCTTTCCTTTATTCCGTTGATGTAATCAGTTATAAGAAAGGGTATTAGTATGACACTTGCGGCGTACCTACCATTTTTAGCTATCTCGAGAAAATTGTTTTCAATAAGGGGCTTATAGAATTCTTTCATCTCTTGGGAGGCAATGCCAGATTTCAGTTTAATTTCATCCACTCTTATAGATGCAACAAAAGTATCAAACCATTTGCTTGTTTCCGTGTCTTTGCCGGTCACGTTTAAAGTAGGGTTCATTTGTGTATCGTATGTTTGAGTTTGTTTTAGCACAACTACTCGCAGGGCGGGATTTAACCGATAAACTTCCTGCTATTGCTTTATTTTAAGGCCTTAATCTAAAGATCCAACTGTAAATTGCACAACTTAATGTATCACTAAACAATCTATAAAGCAGAATGTTGCACGAATAGTTGTTTAAATATTTGTACAAATATAAAGCAATCAAATTAGAATCCTAATAATTTTGTCTTATAAACGCAATTTAAACTTCGCCCACAGTTATAGGATGTCACCGAAACTTAATAGGTCAAGCACCTTTCTATTAGCCTTATCGATCAGAGACCAGTTCTTTGCGATATATACATCTGTTATTTCCATTCCCTCGTCAACGTGGTTAAGAAGTAGGTGATGCTTAAATATGCAAATTTTAAAGGTTGCAACAGCTCATGTTATGTATTGTACCACCATCGTAACAAAAATATACAAGAAAATGATCCGCTTTTTTATTTGTTAGTTATTTTGTTAGTGCAAATAAAAAATCACCTACAAATTTCTTTGTAAGTGATTGATTTTCAGTTGTCCTGTCAGGTTTCGAACCTGAACTCTTCTGATCCAGAATCAGACGTGTTGCCAATTACACCACAGGACAGAATTATTGTTGACCCACTAGGGCTCGAACCTAGACTCTACTGAACCAAAATCAGTTGTGTTGCCAATTACACCATGGGTCAATCCTTAGTTGTCTTTTCTTTAAAGACGGTGCAAAATTATAAAAATTATTTTTTTAGCACCTTTTTTAAGAGTAAATTTTCACTTCGCCTTTAAAACAATCTATATGTTCTTCATATTCAACAGATATGATCCGTTTAATTTTGGCAAATTAGCATAAATCCGTGTTCTTTGGGTGCAGTATAAATTCAATGTTAAGATTACTATCAATACATTTGATAAAATCGACGGATGTTCTGATTTGCCTCGTAAATTTGCAGGACATAAAGCAAGGCTAACTTATTAGAATTTGATATGATAGAATTTTTTCAGGAGAATAAAAAGATTGCAAAGGTTATTACTGAGGTGGCTGGTTTGGCTAATTATCTTTGGCAAAAAGGTTGGGCCGAGCGAAATGCAGGTAATATTTCGGTGAACCTCTCGGAATTTATGACCGACAATGACTTCGAACTCGATCATTTCCCTATGTTTCAACTGGAACGTAGTTACGACGCGCTGGCAAATCTATATTTTTTTGTTACCGGAACCGGAAAACGTATGCGCGATCTGGCCATCAGTCCGATGAAAAATGCCTGCATCATTAAGATGAACAAAAAAGGGAATGCCTACCACATCATTACCATGAAGAAGAAGAACCTGTACAATTTCAGGCCAACTTCCGAATTGCCAACCCACCTGGCCGTTCATAATTTGCTAGTAAGCACTGGCTCGCCAAACAAAGCGGTGGTGCATACCCATCCGAACGAATTGGTAGCAATGACCCAGATACCGAAATTTCAAACGGCTGAAATGCTGAACAAAACGCTTTGGGGAATGCATCCTGAAGCATTTGTGTTTGTTCCGCGCGGGGTATTTCTGGTTCCTTACATTTTGCCCGGAAGCCACAAAATTGCAGACGCAACCATCGAAGGTTTTAAAAATGGTCACGAAGTGGTGATTTGGGAAAAACATGGCGCTTTTGCCATCGGAGAAACGGTTTCTGATGCTTTCGACATGATCGATATTCTTTCAAAATCGGCCCAAATCTGGTTTATGGCTATGCAAACCGGCAACGAACCGGAAGGGCTGAACGATGCACAGCTGGCAGAACTAAAAGAAGCTTTCCTGAAAAAGTAAAAATCAACCTGCTTTTTCTGGATTATTGATTAATTTTATCACGTTGATGCAAGTCATCGGATCAATTGGGCGATAGTAGAAATCATTTTATTAAACCGAAATTGCTTTATTTTGCGGCTTGATCCGATGACGGAAATGCCAGCCAAAAAACAATAAAAATAAATACAGCCATGCAAAACTTTTTTGTCAAATCACACGGACTCGGGAACGACTATTTTGTGCTCGATCAGGCCGGAATATCTTTCGAGCTAAACAAGAAAAATATACAGCTGCTTTGCGATGTCCATTACGGAATCGGCTCAGATGGAATTCTGCTGAAAGTGGCTTCAGAAAAAGCAGATTTTGGCTTGAAAATATACAATCCGGACGGTTCTGAGGCCGAAAAAAGTGGTAACGGACTGCGCATTTTCGCCAAATATCTATACGATTACGGCCATACTTCAGGAAAAAAATTTACCATCGAAACACTTGGCGGAATTGTTACTGCTGAAGTTTCCGGAGAAGCCAACGGCAAAGCCAACCGGATAAAAGTGGATATGGGCAAAGCCATTTTCAATTCGCACAATGTTCCGGTAATGTGCGACGAATCTGAATGTTTTGACCATCCGCTGAACATTGTTGACGAAACTTACCTGATCAATTGCGTGTC
>JAUYTA010000135.1 GCA_030695265.1 Bacteroidota bacterium | reverse complement strand
CGAAGGCCGTACTGTTGGCTTGCTGAAATTCAATGAAAAACAGGTGATGGCCAAAGTTGCCGTTTCATCCGTCAGCATCGAAAATGCGCTGGCAAACCTTGATTCTTCGTTACCGGGTTGGAATTTTGAAGCCACTGCGCAAGCCGCCTCAGACGCCTGGGAAAAAGAACTTTCCAAAATTAAAATTCAGTCGAACGATTCGGTTCAAAAAACCATCTTTTATACTTCGCTGTATCACACGATGGTCGCACCAGCCTTATTTTCAGACACAAACGGTGAATTTAAAGGAACGAAAGGTGATGTACAAAAAGCAACAGGTTACAACCGATACACCGTTTTCTCGTTGTGGGATACCTACCGCGCTTTGCATCCGCTGTTTACCCTCACCCAGCAACCGCGTGTGAACGACATGGTAAAATCGATGCTCGATCATTACCGGCAAACAGGATTGCTACCCGTTTGGGAACTGCAAGGAAATGAAACTTTCTGCATGGTTGGCAATCATTCCATCCCGGTAATTGCTGAAGCTATACTGAAAGGCATCGGCGATTTTGACCATGAACTGGCTTTTGAAGCAATGAAAGTTACTTCGATGCACGACCGCGACGGAATGGGATTGTACGATAAACTTGGTTACATGCCAGCCGATAAAATTCAGCAGTCGGTTGCCAAATCGCTCGAAGTGGCCATTGACGACTGGTGCGTGGCTGCTGTTGCGCAGAAGCTTGGAAAAACCGAAGACGCCGCCTATTTCTTCAAACGCGCCGAAAGCTTTAAACAATATTTCGATAAGGAAACCGGATTTATGCGCGGTAAACTGAGCAGCGGAGAATGGACAACTCCATTTGATCCGGCATACTCGAAACACGAAGGAAGCGATTATACCGAAGGAAACGCATGGCAATATTTGTGGCTGGTTCCGCAAAATGTAGAAGGTTTGATTGAATTGCTTGGGGGAAAAGAACCTTTTGCCGATAAGCTCGACCAGTTGTTTAAAGTTGAAGAAGGCGTAAAGGGCGAAGAAGCCTCGTCGGATATTTCAGGATTAATTGGCGCTTATGCACACGGAAACGAACCGGGGCACCACACCACTTTTCTGTTTAATTACGCAGGAAGGGCATATCGTACACAGGAACTGAACCGCCAGATTCAAACCGAAATGTACACCGCCGCCCCTGAAGGAATTTGCGGAAATGAAGATTGCGGACAGATGTCGGCATGGTATATTTTCAGCACAATGGGCTTTTATCCGGTGAATCCGGCAGAATTGAAATACCAGTTTGGCTCACCACTTGTTCAGGAAGCAAAAATTGAAATAGCTCAGGGAAAATTCTTCACCATGAAAGCCCCGCTTGCATCCGTCGCAAATAAATACATTCAGGAAG
>JAUYTA010000595.1 GCA_030695265.1 Bacteroidota bacterium | reverse complement strand
GTTTTGTTGCCTGATAATGAAATATAGGATGGCAAGTCCGACCAATTCAAGAAACAGGAGTGAATGGATTAGTTCTGCGCCATTGTTTTGAATAAGGATGTACAAAACAAATGTAAAAAGCAGTAAATCAATAATCGACATATTGTATATACTAATCCTAGAACCCGACCATAAACGGATAATCGCAAGAGTTGAGATTAATCCTGTTCCCAAAAGGAAGATTAATGACTTACCACTTTGTGTTCCGTTCATCAGGGAATCGATGTTCACTGACGGAAGAAATACAAATAAAGCGGCAATACTCAGAAGTAAAGCAAATGAGACTATTTTATTTATTGCAGGCAATTGAATTTTATCATAAAGATTGTAGAAACTCTATCTATCAGCAAGAACCATTACAGGGGCTCGACCAAAGCCAGCCACATCCAGAGCTGGTAGTACACCCTGAAGTGCAGGCAGATCCCGAACAAAAATCCGACGAGATATTACAATTGCAAGACCCAGACTCCGAATTTGTGGACGTTCCGACATTAATTGATTTCAATGCACTTAGCTCTGCATCAAACCGAGATTGATTGGCATAAAGTCGATAAACCATAAATGCAATGAACTGTTCGGACCAGCCTAAGTATTTATTAGCATAATTTAGCCATTCGTAAGCAAATTTAGCTCTGTATTTATCGTTTTTTTGAATATTCTCATCAAGGAAGTAACCAACTTCTAAGTGTTCAATCAGTTTTTGGATATGATCAGACTCTGGCTTAGTTAAAGGAATAGAGCATAATACCTGATGAAGCTTATCTAACCAAGCATTTCTCTTTTTTTCCGGATCCCAACTTCGAAATACTGCTTTCTGCAGTGCAACTTCATAAGTTGTCAATTCAGTTACTGAAATCTGAGAGAATTCGACTTTATTCTCTAATACAAATTTATTAATGACTGGGTCACAAGAATATTCTAGTTCTGTTTGTTGACAAGAAAACAGAACGACAGAAAATAACACAATACAAAATATCTGCTTCATGATTTAAATTTTATATATCGCAGCGCAATATATAAAATTTAATGAAACAAATTGTTTCAAAATTTTGTTTTTCTGAAATATTTAAAATACAGCACGACAAAACTGATACAAATCATTAATGGAAAGCTATAATTAAAATAAAAATAGACATCGTAAAATTGACCTTCAACAGAAACACCTTTTCTTATCATATTTTTGGATATTGGTAATAAACATGTGTCAATTACACAAAAAGCAATTGCAGTAACCAGAAGAAAAACGGTATGTTTGGGTCTCAATTTAATATTTTCGATAAATGCTAGTGTTCGATTCTCAAAAAAATAAATACTTAAAGCAAATAATATAAATATGAAGTGGAAAGCCTCCAAATATAGAGTAACACATCGAATAGCAGCTTGTCCATCAGTTTCAAAAATTAATAAGATAATTAGTAAAAGTTTAGATGAAAACAAAAGAAAATAATATAAAAGAAAGTACGCAAGAACACCAGCTAGGATAATCAGCGATCTTCTCATCTGAATAACAGGGTTATTGACCTCGCGATAAACTGCTTCCCATTCGAAACAGTTCCCCATTCTTTTGGAGGCCACCCAGAAAGCTTCTTCATTGTCCAAGCCAGCTTCTTTTAATTCATCAATCAGATCTAATAAATGACTTTTTAACTCTTCCGAATCAGATTCTGTAGCTGATCCCAGAGAACTAACCCAATTATTAATTTGATCCTGAAGATTAAATTCAATATTTCTTTCTGATTCAAATGCGGGCATTGCAATCCTGTCTTTTGGTTTTATACTGGAGATAACTACTATTCAGTTACATTAAGGTTCCATAGTCTTCCAAATATGGAATGAACCAATTGCCATTCGTGCATGTTTTGCTCCAGTTGCTCTTTCCCGTCAGCCAAAATGGTATAATACTTCCGCGGCCGCTCTCCTTCCTGAACTTTCCAATAGGATTTAATCATCCCCGCGCCTTCGAGCTTTTTTAGAACGGGATAAATACTGGCTTCCTGCCATTTGATCTCACCATTGGTCAACTCCTTCACCCGCTGGACAATTTCATAACCATAACTGTCGCCGTTTTTCAGCACTGATAAAATAATTGGTGTCGCTGAGGCTCCAACCAGTTCTTTAGATATACTTTTCATCTGATTCTATTTTTATCTTACAAATATATAGAAGTAAATGGATAGCTCAATTGTTCAAGCTAATTTATTCTTTTCGCGAATAAGTTAAGAAAAACAAGCACGCGTTGTGCTTCATACCTGTTAACCCATTTTGGTCAAGTTGTTTTTTTCCTAATTTCATACCAGTGCCCAGAAGACTCCGAAACAATAAATGTTCTTTACTGAGTCATTTTTTTTCAGTACCCCCATGGCAGCATACAACAGTCCATAATAGTTCGGAACATTAAACTGTCCAGCGGCTTTTTTTTATATCGGTATAAAATGGTAGCACAGACAACAAAAAAAGCATAAACAAACCGCCTGAACTGATATGAATAGAGCATTTTATTTTGGTGTATCTTCATTAGGTTAAAAACACTGTTGCCCGGTAAAATTAAAATATTTCTCCTTTCAACAACCGATATTCATATTCAAAATTGGTCGTAAAAACTCCTTTCCCAATATTCGATTCTATTTGTTTCGGCGTCCAGAATCGCCCTTCCACCACTTCTTCTGAATGAAGATGAATCGATTTAAAATCGTGGGTGGCAAATACATACACCAATTCACATTCCAGCTCGCTTTCCCAGCGATACGTTTTTACCAGTTTGGCAGAGAACTGTTTTAATCCGATTTCTTCCCAGGCTTCGCGTTTCAGTGCTGTTTCAAGCGTTTCGCCAACCGAGATATGCCCGCCAACAGCAGTGTCCCATTTGCCGGGCTGAACCAGTTTGTTCAGCGGTCGTTTCTGCAAATAAACATGTTTTTGGTTGTTGAAAACGTGTAGATGAACGACAGGATGCAGCAGTTTTTCGCCCCGGTGACAAGCCGAACGGGGCGCTTTGCCGATGATTCCGCCTTGTTCGTTCACAACTGGAAGCCATTCTTCATCTTCAGGAATTACCATTTGTTTGCGTAATTTCAGTTTCTGTTTGACGAATTCGTACCCGAAAACAACGGCAAACAAGATATAAAACAAACCTCCGCTGATAAATGCCCAGGCTTCGTTGGAAAGATAAAATGCAGCATAAAATACGAGTGCGGTATGAAACAGAAAAACAAAAAACATCAGTTGCATCGTCTTTCGGAACTGCACCACTTGTTGTTCGTTCATTTCCATGTCTTTCATGTATCGCTTTGTCATCAACCCTATAATATTCAACTTCGAGAAAGCTGATACTCCAAGAACAGCACAAAGAATTAACTCTACCAGGCCGGGCTTCAGTTTGAAAAAGATGTCGTTGTCGAGCAGTATGGATACCGAACCGAGCGCCATAAGCAAACCTGTATCAACCAGCACAAACCGGTCGAAGCGTTTTTCTTTTTTCCAGATCCATACCATTTCGGCAACCCCGATAACAAGGGCGGCAACCAAACCGGCACGGGTTCCCCAAATTTCGTCAACAGCTATAAAAACGAAAAGGGGAATAAATCCCGGCAGAAGCTTTTTAAGTAATTCTGATTTGCTCATATTAAAAAAATCCCGCGAAAAGCCAGATGGTTAACGCGGGAAATATTTATTGAATGAAACGAACATGCCGCTGATAATTCTTTCATCGGTGGCGGCACAAAAAGAAGATGAAAATTAATGTTCAAAATGACCGCTTTCTGGCGTGTGAGTTCCATGAGAACGCTTAATAATCAATTAATTAATACGGTTATTTTCGAATGAATAATCGTTATTGTTGTTGTGCAGGCGAATATCCTTTATAAACGAAAACAGTTACCAGCAAAGTCGAAAAGCGTGGAATATCAAGGGTCGAAGACATATCGACTGCTTTAAATGCCAGTTCCGAAGGAATGACCATAAAAGCCTTGTCGCCAACATGCATTTTCTTTAATCCACGGTGTAAACCTGCAATTTGCTGTATATACTCCTGGTTCACTACTTCGTTGTTTACATCAACATAAAAAGTTCGTGGTTCATAATGGTGGCCCAAACCATCATCAGTTGTAAAATAATATCCAACAGGGATCTCTTTTCCATCAATGAATGTGATGGTAAATTCCAGCAAGAGTTTAAAACGTGATCGAACAAGGGTAGTGTCACTACTGCGTTCTAAAAGTTTAAAATAAATTCCTGTGGCATCATCTTTTGCACCAGTCAAATTATTCTTTTTTACATACTCATCAAGTGCAACAATCTCGTTTTCACGCATTGCGTCCAAAGGATCCGGTTTACACGAGGTGAAAATTCCGGAGAGCAGAACAACCAATCCGAGAATGTACAATATTTGCTTCATAAACTTTATTTTTTTTGCGAAAGTACGAATTTTAATGAGCTTCTACTT
>JAUYTA010000127.1 GCA_030695265.1 Bacteroidota bacterium | reverse complement strand
GGCAGGTTGTATTTTACCTACGCTTGTTGGCGGAATATTCGGGTCAAGTTCAGAAGTACCAAAACCTTCAGGAACCTGCGGAATATTGTTTACACCATCGTGCCACATAATTTCAAGCGGTGGCATGTTGCCGCGTTTTGGGAATTTAAACGACAGCGTTGACGACATCGGGAAAAAGAACGGATTGTGACCTTCGAGTTTCACCGGATCAACTTCATAAGGCAAGCCCAGATTCAGGAATTCATGGGCTGTATCGATAATGTGAGCGCCCCAGTCGCCCAATGCGCCCATGCCGAAATCATACCAGCAGCGCCATTGTCCGTTGATAAAGTCTTTGTTGTAATCGTGCTCTTTAACGGCCATCAGCCAGATATCCCAGTCCAATGTTTCAGGAATCGGTTCGGCATTTGGGAATTTGGTCATTTTCGTATCCCATCCGTGCCAGCGGCGTGGGGAATTCATATGGGCAGTAATGGAGGTTACATCTTTAATAATTCCGGCTTCGGTCCATGCTTTAAACTGAAAATAATTGGCATCCGAATGTCCCTGATTTCCCATTTGGGTGACCACCTTGTATTTTTGGGCACCTTTCATCATCAGTTCAACTTCGTTGAAAGTGCGGCCCATTGGTTTTTCAACATATACAGGTTTGCCCAAACTCATGGCCAGCATGGTGATCGGGAAATGTGAATGATCGGGAACGCCTACCAAAACAGCATCAATCTGACTGGCCATTTTATCAAACATTTTCCTGAAATCCTGAAAACGCGGCACATCCGGAAATTTTTCCAGCGCTTTCAAAGTGTGTGGCGCGCCCATGTCGGTATCGCAAAGGGCGACGATGTTGCACAATCCGGTATTGTACATTGAATTGATATCCGATCCTCCCTGATTCCCGATGCCGATGCAGGCCAGGTTTACGCGTTCGTTTGCTGCGGCCAATCCGGCAGTTGGAGCAGTAACACCCGACATGGCTTTTGTAAGAATGGTAGGAAATACCATCATGGACGATAAGGCAGCAGCTTGTTTCAGAAACAACCTGCGCGAAGCTTCATTGTGTTTTGTCATGAATGAATTTTATTAGTTGGTTTTTAAATTAAATCAGTTTTAACGCCGAAAGGTAAGAATTCCACACTTGAAAATAAATCTGGGGCAGTAAATTGTTCCATAATTTTTTTTT
The DNA here is from genome assembly GCA_030695265.1 of Bacteroidota bacterium. GTDB lineage: Bacteria > Bacteroidota > Bacteroidia > Bacteroidales > Prolixibacteraceae > Aquipluma. Next base: position 155 of record JAUYTA010000127.1, on the reverse strand, counting down.
AAACAGAGAAAGCCCTGTTTCCATTTGGAAACAGGGCTTTCGGTGAATTCAAAACTATGGGTTTTATTATTCTTTTATGAACAGAACCTTTACTGATTTTAAAGATTCATTGTCAATTACCCGCAGAATATAGTTTCCATGAACCATTCCAACAT
>JAUYTA010000108.1 GCA_030695265.1 Bacteroidota bacterium | reverse complement strand
TGGTAAAATAGTCGGGAATTTTGGTAAAGTCCACATTCACTGCTCCTTTAATATGCCCTTTCGCATAAGCTTCCGGACTTCTTAAATCGATGATTTTAATGTTTCCTGAAAGTTCCTCATAAACCGATGAAGCTTTTATCAGCGAAGGAAAATTTCGTCCGTTCACATAATCACCCGATTCTTCCAGGTATTTCAGCATCTTCTGCGCTTCATCGTTTAATTCAATGCTTGCTGATTTCACCTCGTTAGAATCCGAAGACTCGGCCTGTTTTGGTTTATTTCCTCCTGAACAGGCTATCAGAACTGACAGCAAAACAGCCCAGACAATTTGATTGGTCGTTCTCATTTAGCGCTGATAATTAACCTTTTTTCTCGACCAATACTTCATTCTTATCATACCGAAGTGTTTCAATGCGGCGACCTTGCTCATCGTATTTGTAAACAGTAATAGCCACGCCATCGCCCGGATTATTTGCGATATTTTTGTCTTTGTCCAACGAAATACGCTTTACCAAAGCGCCATGTTCGTCATACTCCGATTTGATAATTGGCAAACTTTTCCCGCCCAATAATTCATCATCCTGATCGAACTGTGTCGTTTCAATTGCGTAGCCGTATTCGTCAACTACGTTCGTCCGTTTTGCCCAGCCCCAGTATAAATTTGAAAGTTGTCCGGCCGTATTGTGAACCGAAAAATTCAGCAAATCACCGTCAGTATTGTTTTCGAACAAGAAATACGAAACGCCAATATCTCCGCAATTTTCGGCAGTACAATTGTATAAAGTATCAGCCTGGTAATTGGCCATTCGGGTAACATATCCATTTTCATCGTAGTTAAAGCGAAGTTCGTAGAAAGGGCAAAATTCATTCATTACAACACTTTCGCCAGCCAGATTGAACCGTACTTCCTGAATCATTCCGTCAGGGAGTTTGTTCCACTGGAAATTATGTACCTTATTTCTATTCTCAACAGGAGTACTGTTTTCATCTAAAAAACGCAGGGCAATACGCATTCCTGAATCATTGAGCGTGTATTCAAATACCGAAGCTCCACCATTTTTTGCTGGTTCACCTTTTTCATTAAAAAAATGTTTGATCTGCTTATCGCCTTCATAAGTAAAGGCAATTTTTGCAGCGCCCATCGATGAATAATCAAGTAAAACGTCGTTCCGATTGTATTCAATCGAAGCCAGCTGACCGTTTTCGTTGGTTGTAAACTTGTAATTGTTAATCGTTTTTGCTTCTTCTGCAGTGATCGGATGTGTACCTCTTTCGTTATCCCAGGGTGTTTCACTGAACAGAATAGCCCGGTAGTGTTTTACATTACTGTCGGCTTCGGTTTTTGCCGGTTTTTGGTTACATGCACTGAAAAGCAATGCAATTAACGCGAATAAAATAAATCTGTTGAATTTCATTTTTAAATGTATTTATGATTATTAATTCTTATCGTATTACGTCAAAGAAACACCAGCTTTTAAAGAATGTTTAAATTGCAAATTTTGCAGAAAAATCTTTGCCCGAATTAAACAGGGATCCACCCAGCAAAATATTTCGTATGCAATTGCACATATCTTCTTATTTATATATGATGCAATAATCTGATAATTAGTTAATTAAATTGATTTTATTTAGATTAAAAGTGCCTTCAAAAATCTACTAGTCGGAAAATGTATTCTTTAACACATATTAATTTTAACAAATCTTTACATTTTTGATTTACTTTACTTCCGTTTATTTAATCACGCAAAACTTAGATTAT
>JAUYTA010000102.1 GCA_030695265.1 Bacteroidota bacterium | reverse complement strand
ATGGCTGTTATATCCCCATCCATACCATCGATCAAAATTAACGGACTACCGGATGATCCCTTACCAATTGTACCAGTTCCACGAATATTGATGCTTTTCCCTGCATTCAGCTCGCCACCGTTGCCACTGGCTGTGATGTTTAGTCCAGGCAAAATTCCTTGCAATGCCTGAACCGCATTCTGTACAGGTCGCGATTCCATGGCTTTTGCATTGACTGTTCCAACTGCACCGGTCAGGTTCACCTTTCTCTGGGTACCGAAACCAACAACAACTACCTCATCAACACCAATGGTTTCTTGTTCCATCACCACATTGATAACTGTTTTACCCCCAACTGCAATCTCCTGCATCAACATACCCACAAAGGAAAACTGCAATGTGGCATTTTCAGGAACATTTGAGAGAGAGAAATTTCCGTTTTCACCTGTAATAGTTCCTGTAGTTGTTCCTTTTACCACAACAGAAACGCCAGGTAACGAAGAACCAGAAGATTCTGTTACTTTACCGGAAACAGTTTTTTGCTGTTGATTTACAGAAACTGATGCATCCAGCTTTTTTGACAATACGATTTGCCGTCCTTCGACTTTGTAATCAACATCGGCTCCATTAAACAGTGCACTCAGAACTTCCGTAATTTTTGCGTTCTGCATCTGCATAGTAACAGTCCGATCAACATCAATGACCGTTCGGCTGTACAAAAAATAGAAATCCGACTGGTCTTCAATTTGTTGCATTACTGTTTGAACAGCCGCATTTTTCAAACTAATCGACAATGTCGTGTTTTGCGAATAGGAAGTTCCTGCTAAACTTTGCAGGACTACCGTCAATAGAATTACAGTAGTTAGTTTCATGTACAACAAGGTTTTTTTCATTCCCGGGGAAAACCTCCAGGGAATGATCATTTTTAACTTTTTTTCCATAAATTTAAAGCGTTAATTATTAATATTAATTATTGGGCCGCCAGCGAACCTGCGAAATTCCTGGTGGCCTTTTTTTATTTCTTCTTCATAAATATTGTACGTTGTATTTTTGATGGGTTATTTTCCTTTTTAAATTCAAATTTTACAGGTAGGGCCAATGAAATCATCCTCAGCGTTTGATCTAACTTTTCATCTCTAAAAGTTCCTGTTAACAGATAGTCGTTAAGTGTCGGATCGGCTAAAATTATTTCGACATTGTACCAACGCCCGATTTTTTTTATCACAATTCCCAATTTTTCATCTGTAAAAATCAATTTCCCGTCGATCCATGCCGTAGCATTTTCAGTGGCAATATTTTTTTGAACTATTTTTTCGTTTTGCGCATCAAACTGAACCTGCTCTCCGGGCTCCATTTCGAAAGTTTGGTTGTTTTTTTTCAGGCTAACTTTTCCCTGAACTAGTGTTGCTTCGAAGTACTTGTCAGCCGAATATGCATTCAGGTTAAAACGAGTGCCTGTTACCACTGTATTCATCATCGGATTGTTTACAACAAAGGGGTTTTTGGGGTTTGACTTCACTTCAAAATACGCTTCGCCATCAACGA
>JAUYTA010000099.1 GCA_030695265.1 Bacteroidota bacterium | reverse complement strand
GGGTAAATATTGAATACCATTCCTGGTACAATTTCCTTAAAAAATATTTTTGTTTGATGATTTCGCCATGAGCGATCGACCTTTCAGGTGAATCCAGGGAATGTTCAATTTTATATTTTATCATCGTTTTTATTGCAACTTACGCATTTCAAGAGGTAAAATAATCCATTGCATTATTGCGCCAAGGTAAACCGGAAGCTGACCCCAAAATTGGTATTCGAAGTTGGGAACGAACCTTTGTATGGATTATTTATAATTTTGTCGAAATAAAGTCTCAACTGAAACCGGTCGCTCAACATATAATCAGCGGTGGTTTTCAAAGTAACAGAACCCTGTCCGGCAGTTAACTGCTCGTCTTGTTCAACAATCTTGCGTAAAACAGTTTTATTTTTCCTGAACGATAAATCGGCTCTCACATTCAGATCGTTGGAATAAGCTTTTTGCGATTTTTTGGTCTTGATAATTAAATCCATCCGTGTAAAACGGTAACCAAGTCCAAACACCATTTCGTTGCTCAAAATTTCGGTAATCTGGTTATTGGCAAAGCTGAGCGCCAGGTTTCTGGATGATTTAAGTTCCACACGGGTTTCAAAATCGTTGATCCAGGTGATGTCCATATTGATCAGCGGGCTGAATTGTTCTGAGATTCTGACCGAATTAATGTCGTTCGGGCCAATGAAATCGCCAAGGGTATTCCGCACATAACTAAATCCATCGCCATACAATTTCTCGTCGTAATCGAGATTGGAAATAAATGAACCAACATTGTAGCTCGAACGGTAAGCATGGTTGAAGCTGAGCGTTTTAAGATACCTTTTCAGGAATTCCGATTGCTGAACCATACCCTCGTAGGTGACCCTCCAGTTTGGGCGCATGTATTTGATGGAAGGGAACGGACTTAACGCAACCTTATCGGGAGTTTGCCCGGTGTACGCTGCAATAAATGCCGGAACCATTACCTGTGGAGAAGTTGGTCCATATCCGACCGGAAAGCCTGTTAACGGATCCTTGTCTCCGGGATTGTAGCCCGCCAAATTATTCCCGACACGCTGGCCGGCAATACGCTCGGCAATCACAATACGGTAATCTTTTAAGTTTTGAAATGCCTCGGAGGCCGGAGCATCTGAATTGTTGCCCATTTTACTGAATGCAGTTTTCATGGTATTGATCGACATGGTGAAATTACCACGAACCGATTTATTTACCGGATCAAATACATCTCTCGAACTATCATAGTTGTAAAACTCGGTAGTACGTTCCGAGTAAGTGCGATTGGCATTTACATCAATTCGCAAATCAGGAAAAGGTTCGACATTTGCGCGGATATTGAATGTTTCGCTGTGCGACATTACAAAGGGAGAATTGAGCGATGTGTCGCGGGTAATCCATCCGTTTTTAGCAGCTTTGAGCGCAAAATCCTTATCCTGCCAACCCATCAGGAACGGAATTCCCGGAGCTATGGAGGGCCCGACATTGCTGAACACCGACTGGTCAGGAGTGTAATTTCCTGAACCAAAAACGCGTGGAACAGGCATAAAACCTGGCATTACCGTTCCGTCGGTTGATGAATAGCTCAAAGAAACGCTTCGCACCATCATTATAGCACGGGCACTGTACTGAAGGATTTTCAGTCCTAAATCCTTGTTCTGTTCCACCTTCCCTTTGACAATAAATTTAACCGAAGCAACACTCTTTTCAGGAGTAAAACTTACACGGTTTTCATTTATTACAGTCATTTGTCCTTCAACCGTTGTTCCGTCTTTGGCAATTGCCGATACTTCCACATTTGGTGTCTTCAGTTTATGAAAAATCGACTTAGGCGTTTTGGCTTTCAGTCTTACATTATCAACTGTATATTGAACTTCCTTCACTTTGGGTGCATCCTTTGCCGCTGCATCTTCGGCTTGTTGCCGTGGTTGAGCTGCCTGTCCAGGGCGTGGCCTTTGCATGCGCTGTGTCTGACGAGAACTTGTTCCGTATTTCTGGTTAACTTCTTTTAAAAATCCAACTTTGTTGTAAAGTGTCACCAAATTGAGCTGTCCGTTTAACTGCAACTGGCGGGAATTTTCGATTACATTACCCAAAACAATGGATTTGTCGGTAACCGGACCGGCCTGCCAGTCATACATACCACGGTAAGTTGACGAAAGTGAAGTCCAGTCGAGCAATGGCAATTTATTGATTGGAACCATGTAGGTGGCATTCAACATGTGATGGTACAAAGTCGGTCGGCCAAGAGCCAAAATATTATCAACAATGACCTTCTTCTTCTTGGAGTAATCATCATCATCGCGATTGAAACTACCCTCCATTTCATCAATTCTGGCAGTATTTTGCGAAGAGAAATCGAACTGGAGGCTACGGGTTAAATTGTAACGCAAATCAAAATACCTGTTCCAGATAAAATCTTTATTGAATGTCCGCGGAATAATCATGTTTGGATTGGCAATGTTCCGAAGCTGAATTTCATTGTAATGCCGCCACATATCGGTTCGGAAAGAGAATTGCGAAGGCAACGGATAAATGTTGAAATCTTTGACCAGACGTAATGCTTTGCCATTCAAAATCTTGGTTTTCTTGAAAGGTTCAAATGCTTCAGGTCGTGCATTAAAATTATAGCTGAACATTCCACGGTAATTCTTATCCAGGTTCTGCTCAACATTGATACTCCTTCGCATTAACTCGTTGTAAGAATAAGTAACCGAGAAATTGGTTGGGTCGTAAATTTTTGGTTTTCCTGACTTACTGCTTTTGTCAATTTTCATGTTGGTCAGGTTGAAACTTTTGCGGGTTACCAAATCCTGCGCAAGTTGCCTGATGGAATCACGTTCCGCTTTTCCGCCAGCCATATCCAGCGCATCCTTCATTTTAATATCCGGATCGAGTGGATTGTATTTCGGATTGCTTTTACTTTCGGAATAACCTAAATACATCGGAATCCTGACTTGCGCTTTTTCAGGAAAAAATTTGCCCAATTCGATGTTGGCCGAAATGTCAATTTCTGTCAGATCGTCCATGGCGCGTTCGTTCACTTTCTGATCAATGCTTCCAAAACCTGAACTACGTGTCCTTCCGGCAAAAATTACCGAACCAAGATCGGCCAGGCGCGCGGTTACACGACCGGTAGCAGCCCAGCCGCCACCTTCTTCAAAATCAGACAAACGCAATTCATTCAGCCACATTTCGATCGAACGCGGCCCGTAGTTATTGGCATCAATATCGTTGTAACGAATACCCACCATCATCACTTCAACATTGCCCAAATTCGGGTTTCCCTTGATTTTTATAGTTCTGATTCCTTCACTCATGATAAATTCCTTTGTCATGCTGATGCTTGAACCGGCCTGACGAAGTTCTTCATTACGTTTCAGCTTTATGTCGGTGAAAGCTTCCAGCTTCAGATCGATCCGGTTGGCATCGGGCCAAACTGCATAACGGTCGGCTTCGTTGTCGCTGCTGTACAATCCGGGAACGGTAAGCGACAGCGGGACTTCGTATTCGTAATAATTGTTGTAATAATCGGAACCGATTCTAACAAACATTGAAAGATCGTTGTCTTTAAGCGGCGAACCGGCAATGCCTTCGGCGTGAACTTCCATCTGAAGGCGTTTGTAATTACGGAAATCCATGCTGAGGTTTTTGTAGGCAGCACGCGCTTCGCCTTCTTCAAGATCGATGGCACGCATTAGCAGCGACTGTTCATTCAACTGGCGAAGTTGCGGGTTGGCCGGGTCGATTACCCTTTCGATACCGGGAGGCAACACGTAATTAACCGGCTTGCGGCTTGCATTTTCTTCGATGTTTACTGCTGAAATGTCGAATTGAGTGTTTGGTGATAAAGCGCCAAGTTTTCCGTCAACATCTTTTGTGTATTTACGCCAGTCGGCCCGCACCAGATCGAGAGTGGCAAAACGAAGTACTGTTGGCTCAGAGAATCCTTTCATAAACATTCTCATAAACCGGATGGATTTAAAATCGTTGATAGAACCAATCGCTTCATCAGGGCTTTTTACCGGAATTTTAAACTGGTACCATTTTACATTTGAAATTGATCCGTCCTTTAGTTTCAAATCTTTTACCTCACGGATATCTGCAATCGAATTCTTACCGATCACCATGTCTTCGCGCCGGATACTTATTTTGTACTGATAGTATCGTTCGTATTCGTTCAGGGTATTGTCGCCATTTATATCTTCAATGTCGGGCTGGGTAGATGCAGATGTCGGATAAGATTCGGGCGACATTTCTGCGGTTGGCGAGTTTCCCTGTGGTCCGTTGAAATTTTTGTACCGTTCCATAATTCCCAACTTTTGCTGATCGTAGTCGGAACCGCGGTAATAATGATAATTGTCGCCTGAAGGATCGGCCATTACTTTTGCAAGTGCATCCTGATTCAGAATATTTTTCATTGTTTCCAGATAACTCTGGTGAAATGTTCTTTCATCATCGTCATTCATACCATTAAATCCAAGATCCTGGTACTGCCGGCTTGTCACATTATTGTCAAACTCCCTCACCAGCGATTGCAGGGTTGAAACCCGTCCCCATAAAGTAGTGTCAACATTGGTTAGTTGGGCAGAGGTAGGCAGGCCATTTTCGAACGACTTCCTCGAATCTTTCAGTATATCTTCCGAAACATCACCGAGGTTAAAATACAAATCCCCTCCGTTTGCCATTTGCAGTGAGTCGTTTACAAATGGATCCATTACCCAGAATTCGATGAACTCGATGTTGGCTGCCTCGAAATCACTGGTTTGGATGGCGCGCATTATTCCGGCCCAGCGCGATTCAGGGTCGCGCAACGTTCCGTCGGCATTTACGCCCTGTGAAAAGCGTGATGGCTTATTGTCATAATTATACGGGCCTTTTTCCTGAGGATAAAAAGCGAGGTCGAAAACCGGAATGTTTGTAGGAAGACCAACAGGTGTTTCCCTGTCCGGGAAAATTTCCTTTTCGTAAATTTCACGAACCAGATGATTGGATTGGAGTTTTTTATCGTTTTTTATATGGTCAGGTGTGGTCGGACTGCTTCTCAGAAAAAGCGGATCTATGATGTACCATGCCAGTTTTGCGCGGTTAAAGCCATAAATATGGTCATCGTTGGTTTCGGCTTCAGGAAACATTGCCTGTTTTTGCGGTGTACTGGCGAGTACCCATGCCGAACGGGTTTTTAAATCGATGGAAGTTTTGGTAGCCTCAAAATCGTCGATGTATGCAGTTCCGCTTTTTTTAATCACCTTCGAATGCCCCGGAATCAACTGGGCGACTTCACCGTCAAACGAAATAGACGATGGCGCTTTAGTGGAATAAAAAGGCAATTTGTCAATCAGTTTGGTCAGCAACAATGATTCATTTGAAAATGATGCATCCAAACCAAGCATTGTATTCGAAATCGGATCGTCGCCGTAGTTCACTTTCTGTGTCAAAGGCCGTTCCTGCATGTGCAAAACGGTTGCGCCCAAATTAAAGCGGTCGCTGAAAGCATAATTTGCATGTGCCCCAAGCATGGTTTTGCGCTGCATACTGAACAAATCCTGGCTTTCAGTAGAAACAGAAAGTGGAGTGCCCGATTCGAGCAATCCAGAATTAATAATTTTTACAATTCCTGAAGTATAATCAACCGTATAGTCGATATTCTCGGTGAGTGCTCGGCCTCCGGCAGTTACTTTTACCGAACCGCGGGCAAGGTTTTGCGACCCTACCATGATTTCGGAACTTGAAGATCCTTTGTATGAACCCTTTAATTTGAACTTATTGTGTTCAGCATCCTGTTCGGCAACGGTTCTTGTTGAATCGTACAATGTTGAATAAACGTATTTGGCTATCAAAGAGGGATCGCCAATCGAATCGGCAAGGTGTTTTCCAAAAGGTTCGAGTACCGGGAAAATAATTTTTCCTGAAGATGAATTTACAGTGATGCCTTCCACGTAGTCGAACACCCCGTCGCGCATCACGTCAAGTTGCGAATTCAGTTTATCGAGGTTCATAACATTCAGCAAAATATGGCCATTCAGCCTGCCTTCAGGAAGATAATTGATATATGTTCCGGTTTGGTCATTCTGGTACATGATGTCGAGTACAAACTCATCCTTGGTCAACTGATAGGCATTCAGATCATAAATGTTTTTCATCATCAGTTTCCAAGTCGGAAGTTTTGGCGATAAATTGGTGCCTTTGATCAACTTCAGAACAAGTGTTTCAGGAGCATTGATCCCATCAGTCGAAAATTCCCCCACCTGATATATTTTTCCGTTTGCAGTATAATTGTATGCAACAGCCAGTATTTCATCGGTGTTTAACGACGAACGCAGCGAAATGTAACCAAGATTTGGGTTGATGGTGTATTCCGACTCGTTTAACAAGCGGGCCTGTTCAATTTTCTCGAAATCCTGACCTCCGCTAAACTTATCAATTGCAAGTGGCGATAGTGTTTTGTTGATATTATCAGACCGCCTGATGGCCGAGTAGGTGGTAATTATTTGCTGGTAAATGCCGTTGGCATCGTTGAACGGATATACAGTTTCGGGATATTGAAATCCGGAATTTTCCTGAAAAGCACCTATTTTATTGTAGATGTTCGGATCGTGCTCGCCCAAATCCATAAATGCAAGGATGTTACGGGCTTCAGTAAAATTGCTCGATTTGTTGGTTACCCAAACTTCAATTTTATTGATGGTAACCGATGAACGCACAATCGGCAGGGTTTGAAGTGCACCGTTGTAACTGTCGCGGAAATATTGCGCAAGAAAAAAGTGACGGTTGGCATCATAATCAGAAGCCGCAATTTCAAAAGTTTTCTTCTGTGCTCCGCCTTCCGATTCAACCACCTGCGTTTCGCCCTTGTGCTGCGAGAAAATGGTTGTCAGGTTCAACTTTCCGAACTGCATTTCGGTTTTTACCCCGAAAAGATTCGATCCGCCCGTGATGAGTGATCCGTTCAGCGGAAGCGAAACATTTCCGGCTTCAATTTTTTTGATGATCTGATCCTCGTCGCCGGTGTAGCCGAGGTTCATTTTATTTTCGTAGTCGAAAGTGGCTTCGGTATTGTAGTTTACACGCATTTCCATGCGGTCGCCTATTTTACCCATCACGTTCATCTGTATTTTCTGGTCGAAATCGAAAGTCGGAACCTTTCGCAAACGTTCTGGAATGGTAGGATTTCCGGTTTCATTCATCTGGTAGCCAAAGCTAACTTCCACATATCCCTGCGGACGGATGTCGATGGTATTGCTTCCGAAAATTTTACTGAAAGTTTCACCGCCAATGGTGAGCCGCGGTATTAAACCACCTTTGTCTTCAATACCTTTGATCCTTGTTTGGTTGCGCCAGTAATTCTGCACCGACTGTTCAAAATCGTATTTCTGAAACTCTTTTCTCGACATTGTTTTTGGCAACCTGAAATTGAGGTCGCCAATCTTTTCGGTAAAAATATACTCGCCGGTTACCGGGTCGTATTCTATTTCAGTACGAATATTTGAAGGGCGTCTCAGGAATAGTTTGGCGCTGTCTTTTTTATCGGGGAATGCAAAAGCCGGTTCATCTTTAAACTGGTATGGCAATACGCCCGTGGTATCAATCCTGACCGGGTCAGCCTCAACATCAAGAAAAGTAAATACATTGTAATTCCTGATTGTTGTTCTTGATTCCGTGGGGTTTCCGCCAAAAGCATAAACAAAAGATACAATGAATACGAGAAGTATTTTTCTGCAGTACTTTTTCAATTCCGAAAACTTTTTTTTTCTGATTAAAGGCTTTTCAAGGCTTGTTTTATCACACTTTCAACTGACTGTTTTGGATTTGCTATCAAAATTTTATCCAGTTCTTTTTCAACCGGCTTCTTTGCAAATCCCAGCATTATTAAAGCAGATAACGCTTCGTTTCGTAATGTATTGTCTGCCGAAGCTACAATTTGTTCGCTTGCAGGCGACTTTCCGACTTTATCCTTTAAATCTATAATTACACGTTGGGCGGTTTTGATTCCAATCCCCTTTATACTTTTCAACAAATTGACATTTTCAGTGAGGATGGCGCTTCTGATTTCGTCGGGAGAAAGTGATGAAAACATCATGATCGCTGTATTTGATCCGATTCCGCTAACCGAAATGAGCATTCTGAAAAGTTCCCTTTCGGTTTCAGCATAAAAACCATACAGCAGGTGTGCATCTTCGCGAATTACCTGATGGATATACAGTTTTGCAGTTTCGTTGCCGT
>JAUYTA010000098.1 GCA_030695265.1 Bacteroidota bacterium | reverse complement strand
CACAGAAGTTTGGAGCCTTAAAATTTCGTCACCAAAAGCCTACTCTCTGAACTTTATCTTCTCAAAGTTACACCTCCCGAAAGGAGCCGAATTATACATTTTTAATGAGGATGGTTCGATGGTTTATGGCCCGGTAACTGAAAGACAAAATCAACATGGAAAGACCTATCTTACCGATATTATTCAGGGTGAATCTGTTATCATCCAACTATCAGTTCCTCCCATGTCAATGGAAAAGCCTGAATTAATAATTCAAAATGTTATTCATGGCTATAAAAATATTTTTCTGGACATCGGGTATGGAGAATCGGGCCAATGTAATCCAGACGTCGTATGCTATTTCCCGGCATGGGAGGATGAGGCCGATGGCGTGGTTCAGATACTTTTATCCGATGGCACTGAATGGTGTTCGGGTTCTTTGTTGAATAATACTGCACAAGATTATCGACCGTTCATTCTTACGGCATTTCATTGTATTGATGGGAATTTAAATGGGACATTAAGTGCTGGTGAGATTGAAGATGCAGAAGAATGGTTGGTTCGTTTCCGTTTTAGGCATACAACCTGCGGAGGCAGTACTTTCGCGAACGTTATATCTTATGATGATACTAATTTCAGGGCCGCATGTAATACGACTGATTTTGCGTTGGTTGAATTACAGGATAATATTATTAACGACATATATTCAGTTGGTGCGAAAGTTTGGCTGGGTTGGGACAGGACTGGGAATACTCCTTCCCATGGAACATATGTTCATCATCCTTCTGGTGATGTTATGAAATATGCTTATGATGAAGGCTCTTTATTAGAAACAAATTATGGAGGGACAACTTCTGGTCAAAACTATTGGTATACGCATCTTAATGGAGACAACGATGTAGGTACTTTTGAACCAGGTTCATCCGGTTCTCCGGTCTTTGACCAGAACTCAAGAGTTGTGGGGCAATTGAGAGGTGGAAATCCTGGATGTTCTTCAAGCAAACAATTTTGGCATGGTTGTTTTTACCGATCCTGGACAGAGAACAGTACTAATGACACCCGTTTGAGTAATTGGTTGGACCCAGGTAATACTGGGGCAACAACCCTAAACTCGATCCGCCAGCCCACCCCCGTATATTCCGGAGTAGGTAATTTGCTTTGTTCCAGTACTAATTTTTCAGTAACAACCCTTGCTCCAGGATATTCCGTCCACCATTGGAACGGGAGCAATGTTACTTTTCCCAATGGGAATACCAGCAATCCGGTACTGGTTTCGCCAAATACAACATCAGGGCAAGGATGGATAGAAGCCGTTATCAATACAGGAGGAGGCGAATATACGATGGAAAGGCAAAACTTTTGGGTAGGCAAACCGCAAAATAGCAAGATTTCGGCGATCGTAATGATGGGGCCTTCGGATAACCAGCTTTGCAGGAATATGGATATGACCATCGCTGCCGGACATTCTGAGGCTACCACCCAGCGCGTGACTAAGTTTATCTGGGACTTTGGCGCTTGGGGGCCTTACTTTCAGTATTTTGATATAGGTGGAACTGTTCAGGATTCGCGTCCTGTTTTTCGACTTACAAACGATGCGCCCGCTTCTCAAAACATAAAAATATATGCTAAAAATGATTGCGATTACAACTCGCAATATTATCAAAAAGTATTCTATGCCATAAGTTGTGGTGGTTATTATTTGGCCATTTCGCCCAACCCAGCTACAGGCGAAACAACGCTTAGCCTGATTAGCGAAAGCACGGATGCCACGGCCATATTAACTGATTGGGATTATGAGATTTACGACTCGATGCAAAGCCTGAAAGAAAAGAAAACCAAACTTAAAGCCGCACAAACCAAGGTAAACACCACCAGTTGGAAAGACGGCGTTTACATTGTTCGGGCTAAAATTGGAGACGAAGTAATTACAGAAAAACTAATTGTAAAACATTAAGCATTTAATGGATTCCATTCTTCGAAAGGGGAATGGAATCCATTTCTTCTACAAAACTTGTTCCCTTTACTTTAACCCAACATTCGTTGAATCTTTTTATCAAAAAATTTGGCAATTGTATTTAATTGTCGGAACTTGTTGACGATATTTTTTTTTATAACCAAAATTCAATTAATAATGTCATTAAGAAATTACACGTTTAAAGATGTTGTTATGCTCATGGCGGCTAAAACCATCTTACAAAGCATGCTTGAAAATCTGGGCGAGTTAAGCAAAGTCCGGACAAACTGGACAGAGGCCTACGTGACTGAACTGATCCTGAAAGTTGACACAGCCATCGAAAACTTTCTTGGGCTGGATAAGCAACAATCACTTCGCGAAGCTACCGATCTGTTAAATAGTATCATGGCACCAGCCTTGCGCGATCTGGCCTTCGTTAAAACACAAATCGAAGTTGATTTTGCTAAAGAGGCAGGTGAAATGCTGAAATCCCTGGGACTCAATAAAAACATTCACGGCGTTAACCAGGAAGGATTGATTGAACTTCTGTACAGCTTTAAGAAAGGGATGACCCCAAAACAGAAGACGACGATAACCCAAAAAGGTACCAGTCCTGTTTTAATTGATGGTATTGTTGCCTATGCAACCCAACTGCAACAAGCCAACCTTTCGCAGGAAAGCCTGAAATCATCGACACAGGAAGTTTCGCAGGAAGCAGTTGACACCTTCAACGGCATTTATACCGAAGTGATCGGTATTGGTAAAATTGCTTCTAAATTCTATCAAAACGACCGCCTGAAAAAGAATCAGTTTACCTTTACGAAGGTGGTAAAGAAAATGGGGATCGCACCCAAAAAAGAAGAGGAACCAGTGACACCATAATCTCAAAAAGCAAATCCGGCACTTTATCACAAATGCCGGATTTCTTTTGGACGACGCAGTTTTTAACTTCTCACGCTTAGCCAACAATTTCTCACCCTCAGCCAGGCATTCCACACAGTTAGTCAGTCATTTCTCACCGTTAGCCAAGTTTGCAACACACTTGGCCAGACAGAAAGCATCGGTAGTCAACCGCTGAAATTATGACAAAGTATTTTTTGTGATATAGTCTGCCTGGCGGGACAGCAAATGAAATTCTATGGGATCCACCGTTTGTTCCTTTCAAGCTACCTTACTTTTTGCCAGATGCAAAGGTTTAATTCTTATATTTGGTAAAACCAATTCAATGAAAAAGAAACTTGTAATTCTTTCAGGAGCAGGTATGAGCCAGGAAAGCGGTATTCGTACATTCCGCGATATGGACGGATTGTGGGAAGAATATGATGTGACCGAGGTTGCCACGCCCGAAGCCTGGGCGCGAAATCCGGTGTTGGTGATGAAGTTTTACAACGACCGGCGCAAACAACTTTACGAATGTACGCCCAATGCCGGTCATTTTGGTCTGGTCGATCTGGAAAGGGATTTTGATGTTCAAATTATTACCCAGAATATTGACGACCTGCACGAACGGGCGGGCAGTTCGAAGGTTTTGCATTTGCACGGCGAACTGAAAAAAGCCAGAAGTTCGGTGGACGAGTCGCTGATTTACGACATTGGTGGCTGGGAACTGAAATTCGGTCAGAAGTGCGCAAAAGGAAGTCAGCTTCGTCCGCACATTGTTTGGTTTGGCGAGGCTGTTCCTGCAATGGACGATGCCATTCCTTTGGTTGAAAGTGCAGATATTCTGGTGGTAATCGGCACTTCGCTCAATGTGTATCCGGCTGCGGGGCTGGTCAACTACGCAAAAAAAAGTACGCCCATTTTCGTGATCGATCCTGAACGTCCGTCGGTGTTCATCCGTAATGTAACCTACATTCAGGAAAAGGCGGGAAAAGGAGTTGAAATATTGAAAGAACAATTAACTAAAGGATTATGAAACGACTAACAATCTTTGTTTTTCTGGT
>JAUYTA010000093.1 GCA_030695265.1 Bacteroidota bacterium | reverse complement strand
GTGCTTCTGCCTTTATGGGTTGGAATTGGCGGATTTGCCGGTTCGATGATGCATGTGCCGTTGTCCAGATTTAACCAGACTGTTTACCTGGCTGAACAAATTGTGGAGCATCCTGAAGTGAAGAATGATCCTAAAAATATTGATGTCCGAACCTTTATGGGTTCCGGAAAATCGACCGAACAATTGGTGGTTGAAGCTGATGCCATTCGCAACCAATTCTATTGGGGTGGTTGGTTGCTGGGTGGTTTCATGGGATTGGTGATCGGTACAAGCCTGATCGGTTTATCGAAATTCAGGAAACGCGAAGACTGGGAACCCAACAGAACCAATTGCCTGAGTTGTGCACGCTGCATGGATTATTGCCCGGTGAAGAAAGAAGAGTAGGGCATGGAGCATGGAGCAAAGGGCATGGAGGTAGGGGCGCGGAGACTGGATCAGCAAAATGATTGAATGATCTGACAGCAAAACAACTTTGACAACTTGATAACAAATACAACAACGATAACCGATAAAGATGAACATCTCACAAACCGATAAAATTAAACTGGCACAGCGAATTGCCTGGATCGCCGCAGGATTTGCACTTGTTTTGGCCATTTTGCTGATTGTCAATTATGTGCAGACAAGTTTCAACGATCCGATTGAGAACCAAACTATTCCTGCGTTGGTCAAACGTTTGAGCGAAAATCCCGGTGACGAAGCGCTGAAAGCCGAAATCCGCGCCTTCGACCTGATGGCCCGGAAAGCGTATTTTACAAGTCAGTGGCAACTGCGCACCGGAACTTACCTCATGTTCCTGAGTGTCATTATTTCCATACTTGCTGTTCGCTTTGTATTGTCGGCCAAATCGAAACTGAATGAAATCGACAGTGTTGAAGAAGTCAGTGAACTTGATAAACTGGTGGCTCAAAAATGGGTGATTTATACCGGTTCAGGTTTAATAGTTCTGGCGCTTGCCGCTGGGTTATTATCGTCCAATTCGCTGGAAAAGTACATGGTCAACGAAAATCTGGTTGTTCAGGAAGAACAGCCTGCAGAAATAGCTGTTGCTGAAAATGCAGAACCGGCTGTTGCTCCTGAAGATTCATCAGTTGCAACCGGTGATGTTCAGGTTGCGGAAATTCCTGTTACGACTGATGTTCCGGTAACAAATATTGAAACTGCTGCCGCTCCTGCACCAGCCGGTATCCCAACACTGGCGCAGTTAAAAGCCAATTATCCGTTCTTCCGCGGCGCTGAAGGAATTGGGGTGGCGGCTCAAAAAAATACGCCAACCGACTGGAATGGCGCCGGAGGTAAAAATGTAATCTGGAAAGTAAAAGTTCCAAAATCCGGCTACAGTTCGCCCATCATTTGGGGGAACCAGTTGTTTGTGACTGGTGCCGATGCGCAGGTTCGTTTGGTGTATTGCTACGATAAAAACACCGGAAAATTGATGTGGGAAGCTGCTGCCGACAACATTCAAGGTTCACCGGCTGCTGCGCCTAAGGTAACTTCCGATACAGGCTT
>JAUYTA010000086.1 GCA_030695265.1 Bacteroidota bacterium | reverse complement strand
AAATGTGAAAACATTTTTATCGCTGGTTTTTGTATCGGCTTATCTCGACGATAAGGACTTAGGTTCAACAGCCGCTTCAACAGCTAAATCGCTGGCATTGCCTTCTTCAGGAAAGAAAAATGGCCTTACCGGTGATTTTGTGACTGAAGTACTGACCAAAGTTATGGGAAAAATGACCGGCCCTGATAGCCAGTACGATGTAATTGACGTACGCGAATACCTCGGAAAAATGCCGAAAGACAAGGGCTATGTGAGCATTTTCAATGGAAAAGATTTGACCGGCTGGCATGGATTGGTGAAAAACCCGATTGCGCGCTCCAAAATGAAACCGGAGGAACTGGCCAAAGCTCAGCTTGAAGCAAATACCAAAATGCTGACCAACTGGTCGGTGAAGGATGGCGCTATTTATTTCAGTGGCGAGGGCGACAACCTTTGCACAAAGAAAATGTACGGCGATTTTGAGATGATCGTTGACTGGAAAATCAGCAAACATGGCGATAGTGGCATTTACCTACGTGGTACGCCACAGGTTCAGATTTGGGATACTTCGCGCGTTGATGTGGGCGCGCAGGTAGGTTCGGGCGGTTTGTACAACAACCAGAAACATCCAAGTAAACCGTTGGTGTTGGCCGACAATGCCATTGGAGACTGGAACACTTTCCGTATAAAAATGGCGGGCGAACGTGTAACCGTTTTCCTGAACGGTATTTTGGTGGTCGATAATGTGGTGATGGAAAATTACTGGGACCGTACAATGCCGATTTTCAAAACCGAAGCCATTGAATTGCAGGCTCACGGAACTGATCTGGCTTTCAGAAACATTTTTGTAAAGGAGCTGAATCAGGAAGAAGTAAAACTAAGTTCCGAAGAAGAATCGGCTGGGTTCAAACTATTGTTCAACGGGAAAAACCTTGATAACTGGATTGGAAACAAGGTGGATTATGTGGCTGAAGATGGATTGCTGGTTGTAAGTCCGAGGGAAGGGGCTCACGGAAACCTGTTTACCGAAAAAGAATATTCCGATTTTGTATTCCGGTTCGAATTTCAATTGACTCCGGGCGCGAATAATGGTCTCGGAATTCATGCTCCGCTAACCGGCGATGCTGCTTATGCAGGCAAAGAGTTGCAGATTTTGGATAACACAGCCGACATTTACAAGGACTTGGAAGACTATCAGTATCACGGCTCAGTTTACGGAATAATTGCTGCAAAAAGAGGTTTCCTTAAACCTGTTGGCGAATGGAATGTTCAGGAAGTTTTTGTAAAAGGCGATGACATTAAAATTACGCTGAACGGCACTGTAATTCTGGAAGGAAACATGAAAGAAGCCAGTAAAAACGGAACTGCCGATCACAAAGATCATCCGGGTTTGTTGCGTAACAAAGGATATATCGGATTCCTAGGGCATGGTTCCGAACTGAAATTCAGAAATATTAGAATTCAGGAACTTTAAAAGTGGTCAGTTTGCAGTCTCAGTTGGCAAAAGGAGACGGGAGACGGGAGACCGCAGAATGGAATACTGCTCCTTAAGCATCGCTCCCTGAGTAGCGAAGCGTATCGAAGGGAG
>JAUYTA010000073.1 GCA_030695265.1 Bacteroidota bacterium | reverse complement strand
TGCATAAAGTAAAAAAAAGTGAAACTATTTATGGTTTGTGCCAGAAATACAAAGTTTCACAAGAGGAACTAAAAGCAGCAAATTTTGGTTTGACATCAGTTTTGAATACTGGCGATATCCTTAAGATTCCGGTAAAAAAGGAAGTCGCAAAACATAAACCGGAACAGCAAAAGGTAAATACCGTTGCCACCGAACCTGAATATTATTATCACAAGGTAACCAAAAGGCAAACAATCTTTTCGATTTCGAGACAATATGGTATTACAGCCAACGAACTGATCAGGTATAATCCCGAAATCAGTAGCGGTCTGAATGAGGGACATGTATTAAAGATTCCGGTTCTGAAAGGCAATGCGACCGATTCTTCAGGACGACCGGTAACCGGAACCGAGAATGTAAAAGTTTCACAGGACACTCAATCCATGGCCGAATTCAGGTTTCACACAGTTGTTGCCGGTGAAACATTGTATTCGCTCGAACAGAGATATGCCATTTCCCGTGAAGAACTGATACGGCTGAACCCTGCACTTCAGAATGGATTGCAGACAGGAACAAGATTAAGAATACCGGAAAGAAAAAGGGAAATATTTAGTGTTGCACCGACTTCCAAACCTGATTCGGTTATAATTGCTGAAGCCGAACCTGAAAATTTAAATTGTAATCCAATATCCGGCAGAAATAACCAAAAATACAAAGCCGCGCTTTTACTGCCATTTTATCTTCAGGGAAACGAACAGTATTACCCATCTGACCGCAATAACAGGATGCTTGTCAGCAAAATAGAAAGAGGGAAACTCAGCCAGCTGTTACATTCTGGCGGAACAGATACAATAGCTTCAAAATCAACTGCTAAAATTGATCCGCGTGCCGAAAGCTTTATCGAATTTTATGAAGGTGTGCTTTTAGCAATCGATAGTCTTCAGCAAAAAGGCATGAACATTGAATTGTATGTTTTTGATGCTACCAACCAGAAGATGATCAACGCATTGCTGCAATTGGATGAATTCCGTGACCTGGACCTGATTATCGGACCGGTACATCCCGAAATTCAGGAATCAGTGGCCGCATTTGCAGCTAAAAACCGGATTCCGATGATTTCTCCGCTGGCATCAACCGGGGATTTTGAGAATAACAATTCATGGTATTTCAAGGTTAATCCAACACGCGAATACCAGATTGAACAAACCGCACAATATATTGCAGACGAGTTCAGGAATAAAAATTTTGTGCTCCTGCCAATGGGCGGAGGGTCAAATTCGACGGAAGCAAAACTCGCTGAACTGGGCAAAACAAAACTTATAGCGGCACGTCAATCGTCGAATAACCGGGGAAATTTATTTCACGAATACAGTTTTCAAAAAAATGGCCTGAGCGGGGTTAAACCACTTTTGGATGAAAACGGCGAAAATATTTTTATTATTCCTACCGACAATGAAGCACAGGTGAGTGTTGCCGTAACCAATCTGAATGCAATTGCTGAAAAATTCAATGTGGTTTTGATAGGGACCTCCAACCTGATCAAGTTGAAAAGTATTCAGACCGAAAATTATCACCATATAAGGTTACGGTATTTATCTCCCACATTTATTGATTACACCAAACCGCTGGTTCGACGTTTCGTCAGTCAGTACCGCTCAACGTTTTCAACCGAACCCAGTCAGTTTAGCCACCAGGGTTTCGATGTTTCCTACTATTTCTTAAGTGCTCTTTTTCAATACGGAAAAGATTTCAGAGGTTGTTTGCCCGATTATCCGATGGAATTGACACAGACGGTTTTTAACTTCAGGAAAGTGGCCCCGATGGGCGGTTTTATGAATTACGGGATGTTTGTAACCGCTTTCGAGCGCAATTATGATGTTCTGAATTACGGCACTGTCGGGACAAGTAAAAAAGTAATTTCGTATCAGTAAAGTCAAATCAGACAGAAGATTGTAATTTAACCGACTGCTGAAAGCTTGCAAAATTATGATCGCAGAGAAAAACACAGTAATTGGCAACAGGCCTTTATTCTTTAGGAAATACATACTAAATGTGTTTCTGTTGTGTTCTTTTTTGTTTCTTCTTATCGCTGGAAAATCATCGGGTATCGATGCTGTCAATAACTTGAATTTCGATTTCTACTCGCAGGAACACGGACTTTCCAATAATCAGATTCATTGTATTTTACAGGACAAAAAAGGATGGATGTGGTTTGGAACTTCGCAGGGCGTTTGCCGTTTCGATGGTTATAAGTTTACCGTTTTCAAGAACAATGCTGAAGATACTACCAGCTTAAAAGGCAATCTGGTAAGAACTATTTTTGAAGATAGCAAAGGACAGATTTGGGTTGGTACCGAAAATGGCGGGCTCAACAAATTCAACCGTGAAAAAGAAAATTTTCAAAATCTTTTTTATTCCGGAAATCATGCTGTTTTGCGCAATGCTTCGGTTACTTCGGTGCATGAAGATCTCGCCGGAAATATATATGTTGGCACGGAAACACAACTTTTCAGGATGGAAAATGAAGCCAGCCTTATAGAAATTAAACCTTCCAACAGAGCGAATTTCACTACATATTTCAGGGTGATACAAGCCGATCAGTCAGGAAAAATCTGGATAGGAACGAATGACGGACTGTATATATATAATCAGAAAGAGAATCAGGTTCAGAAAATTAACCTTCCACAGAACATATCTTCCAATCAGGAAATATGGGCCATATACAAAGATGTTGACGGTACATTGTGGATCGGAACTTACGCAAATGGTTTATATACGATTAACCCAAATACACTCGAAATAAAACAGGTTGTATTGGATCGCAACAACGACCGAAGTCTCACGGTCAGGGCAGTGGCAAAAGACCGCAACGGGAAATACTGGATTGGGACAAGGGGCGGATTGTATATTTTTGAAAAGAACAAGGGTGTTACCGCTTTTTATTATCACGATGAAAGAGAACCCAAAAGTCTGGTGAATAATTCGATACAGTATATTTTGCACGATGTGAAAGGTGATGTTTGGATTGGTACCCGCAACGGGATCAACTTTCTGATCGAAGAAAGGCAGAATATCCAGGGCTATAAATCCATGAAGGGAGACAACCGGTATTTAAACAGCAGCGAGATTTTTGCTTTTTGGATGGATCGTAAAGGCGATATCTGGGCTGGGACTGAAAGCGGCGGCATCAATATTCTGGACCGTAAAACAGGCCGGTTCAAATACCTTATGCCGCAACCCGGAAATCCAAATTCTTTGTCGCGCAATTGCATCAAGGCATTGCTCGATGATGGTAAAAACAATCTTTGGATCGGTACTTTTTTGGGTGGAATTGATGTGATGAACCTTCAAGCCGGAACTTTCAGGCATTACGTTAATAATCCGAATGATCCATCCAGTCTTTCAGACAACCGGGTTTGGGCTTTGCTGCGCGATAGTAAAAACCAGATTTGGATTGGTACCAGCAGTGGATTGGATAAATTTGATCCGGCAACCAATTCGTTTATTCATCACGGAAATCTGGTTGACGGCGAACAGGTGAATTGGCTTTCCGAAGACGACGAAGGGTTGCTGTGGATTGGCTCAGAAAATCTCATTATTTATAATCCGAAAAACGAGGAAGTTGTCAGGGTAAATGAAACGACCCGTTACATGCTTCAGGATTCGAAAAAACGCTTTTGGCTGGCAACGCTTAACAACGGGATTGCCCTATATTCAAAAGAAAAGGGAATCATCAGGTATTACACAGAAAAAAACGGATTGGCCAATAACCAGACACTTGCAATACTTGAAGATAATGAACATTTTTTGTGGATCAGCACCACCAACGGGCTTTCGAAGTTTGATCCTGAAACGGAGCGCTTTCACAATTATTCACTTAAAAACGGCTTCCAGAACAATCAGTTTACCTATGGAGCCGCCTACAAAACTCCTGATGGAGATTTGCTTTTTGGCGGTATTTCAGGCTTTAATATTTTTAATCCCACAAAAATTAAATCGGGCGATTATTTTGCACCGATTGTACTTACCGACCTGAAAATTTTCAATAAATCGGTAAAAATTGGCGACCATAAAAGACATGTTTTAACGAAAAGTATATCTGAAACTGAAAGTATTAACCTTAATTACGATCAGAATTCGATTACGCTCGATTTTGCTTCATTCGATTATGCCAACAGCCTTGGCATACAATATTCGTATTTTCTTGAAGGTTTCGATAAAGATTGGAACGAACCTTCGTCAAGCCGGTCGGCAACTTACACCAACCTCGACCCCGGTGAATATACCTTTCGCGTGAAAACCGTTTCGATCGACCGTCAGGAAAGCAATTCCGGTCCTGAACTGAGAATTACCGTGTTGCCACCATACTGGGAAACCTGGTGGTTCAGGTTATCGATTTTCATTACCGTTTTCGGACTATTGTACATGTTGATCATTTTCCTGCTGAACAAGGAAAAGCTAAAGAACGACCTGGTACTTGAACGCATGAATACCAAAAAAATTCATGAACTGGACATGATGAAATTGCGCTTTTATACCAATATTTCGCACGAAATCCGCACACCGCTTACACTTATTCTCGGGCCGCTCGAAAAATTAAGGAACAATACCATTCCTGAACCTGAAATAAAGGGACATCTGGAAGTGATGCACCGAAATGCAAGCCAGTTACATCAGTTGATCAATCAGTTACTCGATTTCAGGAAAATGGAAACAGGCAACCTGAAATTGAATTTGTCGAGCGGTGATTTGGTTTCGTATATTTCAGAAATTGTTGATTCATTTGGAAAATATGCCGAAGAAAAGGAAATAGAGTTAAAATTCAATTCACTTAAAAAAGAGATCGTAACCAGTTTCGACGCCGATAAGGTCGCCAAAATCATGAACAACCTGCTTTCAAATGCATTTAAATTTAGCGGAAAGGGTGGAAAAATAGCTGTCAACCTTTCGCTGGTATTTGATTCGGATGAGAATGAACAATTGGGTAATTCACCGGATAAAAGAATCATTGAAATTACGGTGAAAGATAGCGGTATCGGGATTTCCGAATCGAATCTGGATAAAATATTTACCCGGTTTTTCCAGGTCGATGAGCAGGGAAAACAGTCGGGAACCGGAATTGGACTTGCCCTGACAAAGGAACTTGTGAAATTGCACAATGGGAAAATATTTGTATTTAGCAAGCCTGGAAAAGGGGCAAAGTTCACTGTTCAACTTCCCTATCAGGAACTACAAAATGCAGAATCGGCAGAACACGTTCACGGTGATGAAAAGGGCGAAAACGAAAATGTCTTAACCATTACCGATGAGCATTGTGGGGAACAAATCATTGCAGGACAAAAAATTATGCTTTTGGTTGATGACAATGCCGATGTCCGCTACTTTATCAAATCGCATTTTTCGGCCAGTTACCATGTTCTGGAAGCCGGGAACGGGTTGGTAGGTTGGGATGTTGCTTTGAAAACTATTCCTGATATTATTATCAGCGATGTAATGATGCCCGATATGGATGGTTTCGAATTCTGCCGGAAGATCCGGAAAGACGAGAGGACCTCGCATATTCCAATTATTCTGGTAACAGCACTCGGATCGCGCGAGCACGAAATTGAAGGATTGAGTCATGGAGCCGACGATTACATCACAAAACCATTTGATTTGGTGATTTTACAAACAAAAATCGAGAATATCCTTTCAGTCCGCCAGTCGCTGAAACAAAAATACACCGGTGAAATGCTGCTTCAGCCCCGAAACATTATTCTGAGCTCGCCCGATGAACGATTCCTGCAAAAGGCCATTGACGTGGTTGAAAATAACATCGATGATCCTGATTTGGACATCGAAAGGTTTGCTTCCGAAATCGGAGTCAGCAGGATGCAGTTGTACCGCAAACTAGATGCACTTACCGAAATGACTGTGAAAGAATTTGTTCGGAACATCCGACTGAAAAGAGCAGCACAAATGTTGGTGCAGAAAAAACTGAATGTTTCGGAAGTCGCCTATGCCGTTGGTTTTAAAGACTTATCGCATTTCCGCAAATGCTTCAAACAGGAATTTGGCATGAGCGCTTCTGAATATGTGGACAAACATGTCATTACATGATGTCAGAATTTTCAGTTGCATTTGGCTTTATATTGGGAACGATATGCTCTAATAATTCGGAGTATTCGATATTTTTAAGAGAAGAATAAAAACCCCAAATCATCCCATTTCAATTCTCATAGGTAGAGACGGTATTATTTATGTCGAACATTTTGAAAGGTTATTGGTTTCCTGTTAAATAATGAGTTAGTACTTTTTTTGAAATTCAACAACAATCTAAACTATGGCATTCAATATTCCTTTGATTTCGTGGTTCGATAAAAATACTGTGAAGCATCTGAGATTACCGTTTTCATTTTTCCTGATGCCCGTTTTTTTGTTTGCGCTCAGTCAATCGGACGAAATAAACTGGAAAAACACAATCCTTGCGTTTCTGATTTTACATCTTTTGGTTTTTCCGTCGAGCAATGGTTATAACAGTTATCAGGATAGGGACGAAGGAAGCATTGGCGGGCTAAAACATCCGCCAAAAGTAACTGCCAACCTTTATTATGCCACGCTTCTTTTTGATATTCTTGCCCTTTTGGGCGGATTGTTTATCTCGGTTTACTTTTCGTTAATGGTGTTGCTGTTCATAGTCATGTCGCGGGCATACAGTTACAGGCAAATCAGGCTGAAAAAATATCCGTTCATCGGTTTTCTGACCGTGTTTGTATTTCAGGGAGCCTTTGTTTACCTGATGGCTTCGGCTGCGATCAACGGTATTGACCGGACTTTTCTACTTTCTGAAAACTCAATAATTTGCATGATTGTTTCCAGCCTGTTTATTGGCAGTATTTATCCACTGACACAAATTTACCAGCACCAGGCCGATAAAAACGACGGAGTAATTTCAATCAGTTACATATTGGGTTACACCGGTACTTTTATATTTTCAGGCTTGCTTTTTTCTGTGGCAGTCCTTTTACTTTTCTATTATTTCAGCCTGAAACAACAGACAACCGCTCTGCTAATTTTTCTGGGTATGATGATCCCGGTTGTTTACCGGCTTTCCATTTGGTTTGCAAAAGTTCGGAAAGACAACGTCAATGCTGATTTTGACAATGCGATGGCTATGAATACGTTGACTTCATCAACTATGAACCTTTATTTCTTACTACTAATTATAAATCGTTATGGAAACTGGTTCTAAAGCAAGCAGGATAATTTCTATCGGAACTGCGGTGCCGCAATATTTAACAGAACAGGATGCAATTCTCAATTTCATGCACGATGAATATCAGGATTCAACTGCCTCGCGGAAGCTGAACGTGTTGTTTCATCAAAGTGCTATCAATTACCGGTATTCTTCAATACCCGATTTTGCCAATAATGGTCAGCGTGAGCTTTTTCCGCTAAACCATGAGCTGCCAATGGTTGCCGAACGGATCGATGTTTTTAAGCAGCAGGCTTTGCCTTTGGCAGTTAAGGCCATACAGAATTCATTCAAAAATATTCAAAGTTCTGCTGCTGAATTCGGAATTACACACCTGATAGCTGTTACATGTACAGGCATTTATGCTCCGGGTCTTGATACTGAATTGGTTCAGGAATTGGGTTTGCCTTCGGATGTATTTAGAACTTCGCTTAATTTTTTGGGTTGCAACGCCGCTTTTCCAGCCTTGAGAATTGCCGATAGTATTGTGAAATCGCAGAATGATGCCAGGGTGCTGATTGTTTGTGTAGAACTTTGCACATTGCATTTTCAACCAAAAAACAACAGCGATAATTTGCTGTCGAATACAATTTTTGGCGACGGCGCTGCTGCTTTAATCATGGTTTCCGAATCTTCGGCTGAAGAGCAGCATCTAAATGGATTTTCGCTGACTGGTTTTTACCCGCTACTTCTGAAAAGAGGGAAAGAATTGATGGGCTGGAACATTACTTCTGTAAATTTTGAAATGATTTTAGATGCAGGTGTTCCTGAATTTCTGGGTGAAGAACTGGAAACATTGATGGCTGCTGTTGCCGAAAAGCTGAACCTGTCTGTTGATACTATTCATCATTGGGCAGTACATCCGGGCGGTAAGAAAATTCTGGATACCGTTCAGCGCGGTTTACAACTGAAGAACGATGAACTGAAACATTCCTATGAAGTGCTACGGAATTATGGAAATATGTCGTCGCCCACTATTTTATTTATACTGAACGAGGTATTTAAAAGCAATCCGAAGAACGGAGAAACACTGTTTGCATTGGGTTTTGGCCCCGGCATCAGTATCGAAACAGCCTCAATGACCTGTCATGGTTTCGTTTAAAAACCGTTCCAGTCAGCCTGAAATGATGGACGATCCGGATATTCCCATCAAATTACTTCATAAAAACCTGGGCGAACTTGACATTCTGAACCGTTACCTTGGAGGCCATTCCATTTCAATTTCAGGAATAAAACAATTGATGACCAATCAGCAAAAAGTTTATCATATTGTTGATTTGGGCTGTGGCAGCGGCGATGTGCTGAAATACATTGCGCGTTGGGCACGCTCGAATAAATTTCAGGTAAAACTAACAGGTATTGACAGAAATCCGGATGCCATTCAGTACCTGAATAAAAATTGTTCTGATTATCCTGAAATTTCCGGAATAGCAAGCGATTACAAGGATTTTCTGGAAACCGGACCAAAGATTGAAATTGTTCATTGCTCACTATTTTGCCATCATTTGGATGACAATGAACTGATTGAACTTTTTAGTTATTTGAAAATCTACTCAAGAGATGGTTTTGTTATCAACGATTTGCAGCGAAGTCCGATTGCCTATTACAGTGTCTGGTTCTTAACAAGATTGCTGCGCGGATCAGCTTTGTCTCAGCACGACGGACCAGTTTCGGTTCTCCGTGCTTTTACCCGAACTGAACTGGAAAAGTTGCTGCAAACTTCCGGTGTAAGCGAAATATCGATACAATGGCGATGGGCTTTCAGGTATTTGGTGATTGCAAAAACTACACAATATGGTACAAAATGATTCTACCATCGATGTTCTGATTTCCGGTGCAGGACCGGCTGGTTTGATGATGGCCTGTCAACTGGCTTTGCACAACATTTCTTTTCGGATCATCGACAAAAAAACTACGCCTGTCATGCATTCCGGAGCTTTGATTGTTCATGCCCGAACCCTGGAATTATTTCAACAAATGGGCATTGCCGAAAAAGCCCTTAAAGCAGGGATTATTGCACAAACAATTAACATTCGTTTCAATCAGCCTGAAAGTTACACGCTTGATATCAGCGATTTGGGAAAGGATTTATCCCGTTTCCCTTTCCTTTTGATGATCGAACAATGGCAAACTGAAAACCTGCTGATTCAATTTCTGAAAGATCGCGGACATTCGGTTGAGAACAATTCAACGCTGGTAGATTTTACTCCTGAAAAAGATTTGGTCACGTCGGAAATACAAAAACCGGATGGAACGGTTGAAATTGTAAAATCAAAATTTTTGATTGGCGCTGATGGAAACAATAGTCTTGTTCGGACAAAACTGAATATTCCTTTTCCGGGAAAAACGCACCTTGCCCGACTTTTCATTACCGACTGCGAAGCACAATTGCCTTTTCATTCCAACGAAATTTTCTTTTCATTTACAACCACCCACACGGCCGGATTTTTCCCTTTGACCGAAA
>JAUYTA010000071.1 GCA_030695265.1 Bacteroidota bacterium | reverse complement strand
GAGCATTCTTTCCCATCACGCTCGATGGAATAATGGTTGGCAATATGATAGCGCCGGCAGTTCCGGCACTCACTCTTTTTAAAAAATTACGTCTTTCCATGGTGTAGTATTTATTGGTATGATTGGTTATTGATGATTTTAAAATAGTTCCTGATTTCAGGTTCCAAATTCCAAGTGTGGACTTAACCTGGAACTTGAAACCTGAAACTTGGAACTTTTATTGCGCTGAATACTTTTTAAACTCGTCTGCAATCTTCGCTGTTTCGTTTGTTCCGGCGTGAACCAAAACACGGTATTTAAGTTTGATGGTTTCGCCTTTTTTCATCACGGTCGCTTTGTCATTAGCAGGCCAGTACATGGGTGTTGGCGAGAAAAATCCGTAGTCGCGGGTAAACCATGGCGACGGATACCATTCGTTCGACGGATGTTGCATAATTGCCATTCCTTCTGTTTTATCACCTCTTGTTCCGTAACAGTCGATCCACGGCGAAGGTTTCCCAAATGTACCTTTTTCGCCTTTTTCACCTTCCGCATTGATCATCGTTCCACCATTTGTTACAGCCAGCGCGGGATCCATTCTTCCGGAGAAAAGTGAATGATTTGTTTTTTCAATGGTCACGTCCATCAGCATTTCCATCTGCACCTCAAAATCGATCTGGTAAATTTCAGGAGAAGGAGCCGAAATGGTAATTTTCCTGAAATCTTTAACCGGAGCATTCGCGCCGGGACGCCTCCAGATACATTCATTTTCGATCACGACTCGTGGGCCGTCATTTTCTATGATATCTTCACGAAGCGAGATGATTTGCCCGCGTTCAAGACCTTCCTGCCAGTAATTTCCGCCATTTACCCGATCGCATCCAAAGAACAGTGAACTGTGGTGAGGATACGTTCCGTTTCGCATCGAAGTTACCCCAGCTCCGGATGGCCCGTTGACAGGATAGAAAAACGGGTATTTTTCATCGTTAGAGAAAATGTAACTGGTAAAGAAAAGGTTACCGATGGTTACATCGATTTTCGAACCTTTTTTGACAGCCGAAATTTTGGTTTGTGCCTGAATTGATCCTGCAAGAAAAATCAGGATCAGGATGTTGATTAGTTTGAGTTTCATTGCGTTTAGATATTTTTCGCCAGCGGCTAGCAACTAGTTACTGGCAAGGGTTATTATTTTAAAATCGTTATCGCTGGCGGATTTGCGAATGCCTGCCAGTAATTTTCTGCTTCTTCTGCAGTCATTTTTCCGTCGAAAATAATCAATCTGTATTTTAAAGTATAGTCGTTGCCCTTTTCGATCATCCAGTCTTTGTGACGAATCGGACAGAACTCAAAAAACATGTCGCCGCGACCACCGTTGGCATCCATTGGCCAAACACGCATTGGTTCGGGGTGCATACGATTGGCAGGAAAACTCAGAAACAATATTCCAGAGCTGCCTTCCTTAGTGCCTGATTCTCCGTCCACAATACACCAGCGGGCATTGCTGCCATCGGCATCCTTGCGGGTTTTTCCTTCCGAAGTTAATACGGCGCTGTTGTCTTTGGTCCATTTTTCGGTAGCCCGCCAGCCAATTCCACCTCCGTAACGATAGGCTGCCAGCAAAATTCCCGAATCGAGCGGTGTATTGAGCGTACTGACATAATCGAACATATACCGCTGATTATTGATGTTCCAGACACGCACATCAAAAAGCTCGTTCATCGCAACAGCATCTGCTCCAACGGCTCCAAAATCAACGTGTTCCTGAAGTGATTTAAATCCGGTGTAAACGGGGCCTTCCACCTGAGAAATGAGTCCGGCAAAGCGAACCGTTCCCTGTCCTTTGTATAAATTCCAGAAATCGACCTCGCGCTTGCCGATGAAAGTCAAAGTCCATGGGTTCCAGATTCCGTAGTGATGATAATGGTCGGGCGCCTGAATGCGGGTCAGCATTTCGCCTCCGGGAGAATATACAGGATGAAGGAAAGCCGACCTTTTGAAAAGCGGACTAACTCCTTTTGGCGGGTTCACCGTTTCGATCTGGTAACTCAGGATTGGTTTTTCTCCGGAAAACAAATTCAGGGCGCCGTTATTTTGCACTGCACTTATTCCTGATTTAAACATTTGGGGCGACAACATTTTCCGAAGTATAAACGTGCGTTTGTTATTTTTGAGCGTTTGTCCGTTTAAAATAAACCAGAGTTTGGCTCCTGAAGCGGTTTCCAACTGAAATGGGACAGCAGTTTCCGTTTTCCCTTTCACTTCAAAAAGCGCAAGTTTCAGAGAATCGGTGTTGTAATTCAACTGATCGATGGATAAACTTACAGGGCAATCAATTCGGTCAGTGTTTCCGGCGGAAACCTCAAATTTTAGAAGATCCTGAGCCGAAACCCCAACGGCCAGTAAAACGGCAATAAATATGGATATGATTTTCATGATATTATTTTTAAACCACATAGGCACATAGAAAACATAGTTGCTATTTTTCTATGTGAACTATGTGTCTATGTGGTTATTTTTCATCGACTTTTTTACTATTTAAATGTAATGCTACGAGCTTCATAAGTCCGGTTTTTGGGATTTCAAATGGTCAATTGTCAATCGTCCAATAGTAAATTTCTGCCCCTTGCTCCATGCCCTTCGCCCCATGCTCTATGCTTCTTCCAGTTTCTTTATGGTTTCAATAAAAGCCAGCATATTTTCGGTCGGAACATTTTGCGGAACTCCGCCACCACACGACCAGATGATGCCTTTTTTATCCTGAACTTCAGTCCACATTTGTTCGGTTTGAGCCTTTACTTCTTCAGGAGTAGCGGCTGCCAGCACATCACGCGGAGGAAGGTTTCCCAAAAGTGCAACTTTCGGTCCTGCCAATTCGCGAATTTCGTTGATCGAATGTTCGAAGCTAAAATTAAACAAATTAACGCCGATTTCTTTCAGAAATGGCGTGCTGATTAATCCCTGGGCATCGTTGTGAAAAAAGCGGATTTTGGTTTCGAAGGCTGCAAAAATCGGAGTCAGGTAAGGAACCACAAATTCGCGGCATTCGTCTTCGCCAACAAAACCAACGATGTCGTCCAAAACCAAAATTCCTTCAATCGATGGAAACTGTTCTTTCTGGTGCCGCAGCCAATCGATCGTAAATTCTGAAATAACTTTCAACAATTGATGAGCTTCTTCAGGATTCATCATCAGCGCCATCATAAATTCGGTGGTTCCCATCAGGAAAGTGGCGATATTCAGCGGTCCGCGGGCAATGGCAAATTTAATTTCATGCCCCATTTCATTAATAGACGGTTCAAATTCCTTCAGGCGTTGAATGATAAACGGCAACAAACCATCCAGTTTCGGGTTGGGTTTTTTAATCGCGGCAATGTCTTCTATCGAATGAATGGTTTTATCGGCGTGGGGCAGGCTGCTTTCGTACCAAACCTGTTTGGCTCCAAAAGCGGAAGGCTCGCTACACATGCCATATTCCGACCAGAAACCGGGAAGAAAAATGGTTTCAGGAAAAGTTTCGATAACTTTTTTGTTGGTTTCGAACCACTGCTTGCCGCTGGCGTAATAATCGAGTGTTGAAATGCCCGCCCAACCCGGCAGCCAGGGGGAGTCGATAATGAAGCCAACAGGCGCAGACCCAATGTGTTTTCGGTTGACAACATCAACCAGCAAGTTCCATTGTTCGTTTGTCATGTTGATTTAGTATTGTTAGGATTCTATACATTTAAAGAGTTGCTCTTTTTGCCAGTTGCTGGCAGCTGGTTGCTAGCGACTGGCAAAATCAAAAATAGCTGTTTCACGACACAAATACCAGTACTATTTTAATCACAATTAGTACTATTTTAGCACGACTTAAAAAGTACTTCAATGAAGATAATGCACGAGCAAGTCAGCTTTCCGCCGCGAACGATGCTGAAAGTTAAATGGGACGACTTTCCTCATTTTACCTATCCGTGGCATTTTCACAGCGAATTCGAGATTGTGTATATCCTGAAAAGTTCAGGAAAACGCTTTGTTGCCGACAGTGTTGAACCTTTTGGTGAGGGCGACCTGACATTGATGGGCAGCAATCTTCCGCACTTCTGGAAAAGTGAAGAAAATCCTTCAGGAACAGAAAATATGCATGTGAATGCCATTGTGGTTCAGTTTCACAAGGATTTTTTCAGGGACGAAATAAATACTTACCCCGAATTTCACAGAATCAATGAGCTGTTAAAAATGGCAGCGAGAGGAATTCATTTTCCGCAGCAAGGCAATGAGAAGATCGGGAAAATGCTTAAACGGATGTTAAAAATGAAAGGACTTGAACGGATGTTGTATTTTATCCAACTGATGGACACCATGGCCCGAACCGCGAATTTCAGGATCCTTGCCAGCAGTGCCTATCAGCTTGAAGATCATACGGAACTGAACAGCCGCCTCGACAAAATCATGCATTTTATAAACACCAACTATCAGAGAAAAATTACACAGGATGAAATTGCAGCAAGGATTGGCATGTCAACCGTGGCTTTTTGTCGCTATTTCAAGGAAAAAACAGGGAAAGGGTTTATCTTTTTTGTGAATGAAATGCGCATTGGTTATGCATGTAAACTGCTGATTGAACATCATTTGTCTATTTCGCAGATATGTTTCGAATGCGGGTTCAACAATCTTTCCAATTTCAACCGGATGTTTAAACGACAAACCGGCTACACTCCAGGCGAATACCAGCAACAATTTGTGAGGGCGACTGTTTAATTCATTTACGATTGGACGATTTGCTATTTACAATCTCAGTAATTCAGTGCAGAAATCCGTAAGTCTGAAAAAATTCATGTATCAGGCAAATCTGAATCTCTATTTTTACCAACATTGATAACAAATACAACAACGACAACTAATTTTTTATTCCCATGGAACACATCGAAAAATACATTGAAGAAAACAAAGACCGATTTCTGGACGAATTGTTTGGACTGATCCGGATCCCGTCAATCAGTTCGATTGCAGCCAACAAGCCTGAAATGTACCAGGCGGCTGTTTACTGGAAACAACTACTGATGGATGCCGGTGCCGACCGCGCCGAAGTATTTGAATCAGACGGAAATCCGGTAACTTACGGCGAGAAGATCATTGATCCGGCCAAACCAACCGTGCTAATTTATGCCCACATGGACGTGATGCCGGTTGATCCGCTCAACTTGTGGACTACCCCTCCATTTGAGCCTGAAATCCGCGATGGAAAAATCTGGGCCCGTGGCGCCAACGACGACAAAGGCCAGAGTTTTATGCACGCCAAAGCTTTTGAGCTGATGGTTAAAACAAATACACTGCCCTGCAACGTGAAATTCATGATTGAAGGCGAAGAAGAAATCGGATCGCCCAATCTTGGCAAGTGGTGCGAAGAAAATAAAGAAATGCTAAAGGCCGACATTATCCTGGTTTCGGATACTTCGATGATTGCTCCGGATATGCCGTCAATCACCACCGGGTTGCGCGGACTTTCATACTGGCAGGTGGAAGTTACCGGTCCGGATAAAGATTTACACTCCGGATTGTTTGGGGGTGCAGTGGCCAACCCGATCAACGTTTTGGCCAAAATGATTGCCCAAATGACCGATGAAAATGGACGCATTACCATTCCCGGATTTTACGACGATGTCGTAGAGGTTTCGGACGAAGAACGTGCATTGTTGGCTCAGGCTCCGTTCGATCTTAAAAAATACAAGGAATCAATTGGAGTCGAAGCAGTTTCAGGCGAAGTTGGTTATTCCACCAACGAACGCACCGGCATTCGTCCAACTTTTGATGTTTGCGGAATCTGGGGCGGCTACATGGGCGAAGGCGCAAAAACAGTTCTGCCTTCAAAAGCATTTGCGAAGATTTCGTGTCGTTTGGTTCCCAATCAGGATCACAAAAAAATTGAGGTTCTGTTTAAAGAGCATTTCGAAAGCATTGCCCCAAAAACAGTTAAAGTTGATGTGACTTACCTGCACGGCGGATACGGTTACGGATGCTCCATCGACGTTCCGGCCTATCAGGCTGCAGAAAAAGCATACATGGATGTGTATGGCAAACGACCTGTTCCGGTTCGCAGTGGCGGAAGTATCCCGATCATTTCCACCTTCGAGCAGATACTGGGAATCAAAACCATTTTGATGGGCTTTGGACTTGAATCGGATGCCATCCACTCCCCCAATGAAAACTTCCCATTGGAACAGTTCTTCAATGGGATACGGACGATCCCGTTGTTTTATAAGTATTTTGCTGAGATCGAATAAGATTTAACCACAGAGAAGACAAAGATTAACACAGATTAAAAAGGATTCCATTCTTCGAGTGAGGGATGGAATCTCTTTTTTTATCTATCCAGCCAATTCTTAAACTCCACCACCCGCTCGCGGGCAACGATAATATCGGAATCGTCTATGCCTTCAATTTTCAGGCGGAGGCGGGAGTTGGTCCATGCCAGAATGTTGGTACAGGCGTCGATAGAAACAATGTATTTGCGGTTAATGCGGAAGAATTTTTCAGGGTCGAGCATTGGCTCCAACTGGTCGAGCGCGTAGTCGATGCAATAGGTACGGGCATCGCTGGTGCGAATAAAACTGGCTTTCTCCTGACTGTAAAACACCAGAATTTCTTCTACCGGAACGCTCTTTATTTTGTCGCCCACTTTCACCATAAACCGCGATTTGTAAGCCTTTTCGGAAGTGGGATTATTCATTGCCAAAAGTTTTTCCAATACCAGTCCGGGCGAAAAATGACGTGCTTTTTCGATCGATTGTCTCAGTCGTTCTTCTTCAATCGGTTTCAATAAATAGTCGATGCCATTGGTCTGAAAAGCTTCGATGGCATAATGATCATAGGCGGTTGTAAAAATAATCGGGCATCTAACGGAAACCTGTTTGTAAATCTCGAAACTCAGTCCGTCGGCCAATTGGATATCGGAGAAAATCAGGTCAGGCTCCGGATTATTCTGCAAATACTTCAAGCCATCGCGCACCGATTCGAGGCGGGCAACCACCGTCATGTTGGGAGCCACTTTGGCGAGCAACCGCTCAAGGTGATTGGCGGCGCGGGTTTCGTCTTCTAAAATTATGATTTTCATATATAGTTTCAATCTATCTACTACAAGTTACTAATTAACCACATAGTACACATAGTTTTTTTGTTTTCCTCTATGTGGTCTATGTGTCTATGTGGTTTTCTTCATAATCATTTTTCCATTCTCTTTAAAATGGGCAATCTCACCAAAAACCGCTCATCCGAAGTAATAATTTTGATGGGTCTTCCGGAGAAAAAAGCATATTGTTGGGTGATGTTTTTCAGACCGGTTTTTTTCGAGTCGTCGCCCGCATTTTTGGGTTGCACATTGTTTTCCACCTCCAGCGAATCTCCGTTTTTCCGGATTGAAATCCGCAGTGGAAATGCCTCGGAAACCTCATTGTGCTTCACTGCGTTTTCAATCAGCAATTGCAGGCTCATGGGAACAATGTAATCATCGGCGTTGGGATCAACATTAATTTCAATCTTCAGTTTCTCTTCGAAACGGGTTTTCAGCATAAAAGTGTACGAACGGATAAATTCGAGTTCATCTTTCAGCGGAACCAGCTCTTTGTCGCGGCTGTCGAGCACATAACGGAACAAATCGCTCATTTGCTGAATAAACTTCACGGCCATCGCCTGATCGTCGTACACCAGATCGCTCAGCACATTCAGGCTGTTAAAAAGAAAATGCGGGTTAATCTGGTTCCGGAGCGATTCGTATTTGTAAGCCAGCATTTCTACTTTTAATTTTTCGGCCTGAACAAAGGATCGTTTCCATGCCTGAAAGAAACCAATTGCGGTAAATATCAGCGAAATAATAAATGAAATCAGCAAGGTATATGGAACCGACTTGATGATCCAGCCCCACGATTCAGAAGGTAAAATGCTCCGCCATACGTAAAAATTGAAGAACTGAACCAGAATAAATGCACTAGTGGAATAGACAAGAAATGTAATTATCTGGACAAATGTTTTTTTTACCGGAGTATCAATCCATGAAATTTTTCGGTCGATGTAACCATGAATCCATTGAATTCCTGTCCATTGCGTAATGCAGATACTGAATGTCCACAGGAAACCGATCAGGAAAGTCTGCCAATCTTTCAGCGCACCTGTCATAAAAAGAAAAAGTATGAAGAAACTCAAACCGACATTTGCCAGAATAAAGATCAGTAAACTAACGGGCTTATTTCCAAACCTGAATGGAGTCATCTGGGAATTGATTTATGTTTTCGATCGTTTTGTAAAAGTAAAGTAAACAAAAATTGTTTTCATTTCTTTGACTTCCGGTTTTAACGGCACGTTTCCGATTCCATTTTCTAAATAACTCACAACTCACCCCGAAGTCCGCAGCTACTCTTTATACGCAACTTTTTGGTATATCCCGAATCCAAATAACATTGATCGCCTTTTCTTTAAACCTTATTTTAAATGGCTACCTAAGTAGAAAAATCAGCGCTCAAAGCCCGCAACCTTATTACCTTATTTCGGGTTGATAGTCTTCTGATAGAACTTGATTATTCAACTTTCATAAATTAGGTAATAAGTTGTGGATCTATTCGTTATTTTTTTCTACTAAGGTTTTTTTCGGTTCTATAACGGATAGTGTGAGTAATCAGAATGCAATTAGAGATAGAATTTATAGAATCAAATAAGTCATAAAAGAAAGAGATATTGATAGTTAATATTCACAACTCACCCCGAAGTCCGCAGGCGGCCTTCCCCCCTCTTTTTCAAAAAGAGAGGGGGAGAGCATCGCAGGCGAGGGGGTGAGTCAGGCTAAGAGCTTTTTAGGGCTAAAGCCCATCTCTTTTTGTGCCTCATGTCCGTTGGCTGAAGCCAACGGCAAAGGATATACCCACGAATGAACAATTTAGATAAAAGCGATTTTCTTTGCCGTATGCTATTCGCAGCCTTTCACAACTCCTTCGGCCTGATCTTTTCCCCAGTTGGGATGAATGGGCGATTTGGGTTTGAAATTATCCCAGTTGGCCAGCAATTCTTTCGCTTTTGGGCAGAATGATTTTGGATCCTGGCCGGTATATTGAGCAGAACCCATGTCCATTTGAAGCTGCAGCAACTGAGCCCGTGGGTTAGTGGCATCCAGAGCCAGCGCTTTGCCAAGTGCCTGACCAGAAAGTCCGGCGTACTCCTGCCCTCTTTCCATTGGGTTTACCACCAAACGACCCACCAAATAAAATGCCTGCAATGTAAAAGCTTCCGATTCGGCAGGAACCATTTCAAGCATTGAAGTGACCGATTTTTCGGCAACATCCAGGTAGCCATCTTTTTTTGTCGCATCCTGTTCCATAAGACTCATGATGATGTAACAATTGGCATGGTAATACAAAGGCAGCCATTCGCTTTTTTCAGCAGCAGCAATCATCTGAAATTTATTGCCCAAGGCCTGAAAATCGGAAACCGTCTGGCAAGTTGCATACTGCCCGAGCGATTCGCCCATGGCCTGATAATACTCCGGCTTTTGAGCCATTGAAACTAAACTAACCAACACTACTGCAAGTGATAAAATGATCTTTTTCATGATGTAAATATTTGAGTTTATCGTTTCTAACTGTTACTGGCGACTGGCGACTGGCAACTGGCAGCTGGCAAAAAAGCCGGAAGCCGGAAGCCAGAAGCCAGAAGCTAGCTTTATTCAATCTTATCCAACTGGTTTGCATTTCCTTTTCGCGTAAGGGTAATGAAACAGCCCAACACGTAAAACTGGTTCGAACCGGGTTGAATGGCGGCTCCCTGAAAATTACCGTTTGCATCGGGATTATTGCTGTACCGCTGTCCAAATTCATTCTTAAAATCTAGCACATTCGTTGCAGCAGCATAAATAATGATGTGTTGCCGGTACAAAAAGCTCCAGCTCAAATCCAAACTCCGGTAAGCAAGCATCTTTTCACCATTAAATGTGGCCGAATTGGGATCATTAAAAACACGGGGCGATGAATACCTGAAATTGGCGCCGGCCAATGATCTCAGGTTACCGAACCAGTGTTTGTAAACCATCGATAAATTGTGCTTGCTGGCAAAAGTTGGAATCGCTTCCTCCGGGAAATTGCGGTAATCGCGTTTGGTATCTAAATACGAATACGAAATCCAATAATCGCCATTTTTGATCGTTTTTTTATCTCTCCAGAACAAATCGAGACCATTGGCATAACCATTTCCGGAGTTATTGTAGCTGGTTGGCAGGTAAAATTCGCCGCCTGTAAGCTTCACCAAATCCTTGTAATCTTTACGATACAACTCAACTCTGATTGTGCGGCTGTTTACCGACGACTGAAAACTAAAGGTGTAATGATCGGCCCGTTCGGGTTTAAGCAAATCGGTGTAAAGCAGGTAATCATCTACCGGATTCTGGTAAAACCAACCATAAGCTGCCGAAAACTGACTTTTGCCAGTAATTTTGTAAGCCGCAGAAAATCGGGGTGAAACGGTAAAACTATTCAGGTAATCCGAATATTCAACGCGACCACCAATGCGGGTTACGAATTTGTTCGAAGCATAAATCTGCGCTTCAGTAAATCCGGCAAAAGTGTTATTGGTGAAGTTGTTATCATGCGTTTCGTTGGGCATTTGTACATTTTGAGAGAATTTCTTCGAGAACAATTCGCCACCCATTTTCAGGATAAACTTTTCGCTGAACGGATACGAAAACAGACTTTTCAGGTGAGTTCCCTGAATCTGTTCGGCAACTGTGGTTTGGTCGAACTGAATATCGTCGGTATTGTTGGTGAACGAAGCGGCAGTGCTGATCGCCCATTTTTCGCCCAGCTTGTCGTTCCACGAGGCGTTCATAAACTGATTGCCATTGTCAAGTTTGTAGTCGATAAGTGTCCCACCTGCATCCAAATTTTGCTGACTGAGCGTAAAACTGCCGTTATCGAAACTCGAATAGAACTTGAACATGCCCGTTTTGCTTGTCTTTTGCCTGACGCTCACTGCACCGGTAGCGGATTCAGGAGCTTTTACCCAATCGTAATTCTGAGGTGCAAGACTCATGTATGGCTGAAGATTGTTGTAAGCCAAAGTTCCGGTAACTGCTCCCGAATTCCATTTTTTTGTACCGGCAACTTCAACGCCAACCGACAGAAATGACAAGTCAAGCTGATCTTCGGCAGGCATATCGTTGGTGCTGAGCAGCAAAACCGATGAAAGTGCCTGACCATATTCGGCAGAATATCCTCCGGTGCTGAAAATTGTTCCTTTAAACATG
Source organism: Bacteroidota bacterium (assembly GCA_030695265.1). Lineage (GTDB taxonomy): Bacteria > Bacteroidota > Bacteroidia > Bacteroidales > Prolixibacteraceae > Aquipluma. The sequence goes on along the minus strand of JAUYTA010000071.1, from coordinate 3,569 downwards.
AACGGGTTGAACCGCCCACGTGTGGCAAGATTGGGTGCCGCAGAATTGTAGGGAACCGACACCAGCGAACCATCGATGTAAGTTTGCGATTCTTCGCTGTCGCCACCTTTGACAAATAATCGTCCCGATTCGCCATTGATTGTGGTTCCCGGAAGCGATTGTAATGCGCCATAAACATCGCCAACCGCACCTGCAGTGGTCACCATGTCGATTGGCGTGATGGTTACCGCTTGTTTTTTATCGCTGGCTTCGAAAGTCCCGGCAGTGATGGTTACTGCATTTAACTCATTAAATGCTTCTTTCAGCTTGACATTCAACCGGATCGTATCGCCTTTTAATTCCACTTTCAGTAAAAAAGGTTCGTAGCCCATAAATTTCACCAGCAACGTTTGCTGTCCGGTTTTGGATGTCCTGAATTTGAATTCACCATTTTCTCCGGAAGAAGTTCCATCGTAAGTTCCCAGCAAATAGGCATTGGCACCGGGCATTGGTTCTCCTTTTTCCTGAATAACTTTTCCAGTGATAACCGTCTGCGAAAAACCATTCAGGCAAAATAAAAATAAGAAGATGTAAAAGATTGTTTTCATGTATCCGACTTCTGCATGTTACACGATTCAAAAGTGAAACAAAGCCTGCACTACTCAAAAAAACAGTTGCTGAACTGTCGGAAAAGATGGATGAATTGTAAAATAATCAAGCCAATAGAATTCATGATATAGTATCTTACAATAAAAAAAGGAAATCTATCAAAAAGCATTAAATTTGAACCATGTATTATCGTCGAAAAATATTGCTGTCCCTTTTGGAGACTTTTGATAACAGACTTAATAAAATAAGCCTGCAAAAGCTGCTAATGCTTGTAAGCAAACAACAACAAAAGCCTGATTTTCATTTTGTTCCATACAAGTACGGTTGTTATTCATTTCAAGCAACGGCGGATCTTCAAACCATGTCAAAATACAATCAGGTGGTTTTAGAGAATAATGATTGGGTGAAAACGGATACTGAGAAGTATTTAGTGAGTTTGAAAGACAGCGACAGATTGGTTATTCGCTATATTAAACAGATGTATGGGAATAAAACAAGCGATGAATTAATTCGTATCACGTATAAGAAATACCCTCAACTGGCAATAAACAGTATAATAGCAAAGGACAAACTGACAGAAGAAGATTATCAAAGAGTTATTGAAGCCAGACCACAATCCACCAAGACGATTCTTTTTACAATTGGATATGAAGGAATTAGCCTAGAAGAATATATAAACAAACTGATTGCAAATAATATTAAGGTTTTATGTGATGTTCGTAAAAATCCTTTGAGTATGAAGTTTGGCTTTAGTAAATCTCAACTTCAAAATGGCTGCAATGGTGTTGGAATTGAATACATACATATTCCACAATTGGGTATTGATTCTGACAAACGGCAGGAACTTAACACGCAAGCGGACTACGATAAGCTTTTTATATTGTACAGAAATAACATATTAACTCAAACACAGGATTACCAGGAGAAAATAATTGACATATTGAAGAATAAGAAGAGAGTCGCATTAACCTGTTTTGAAGCCAATATTTGTCAATGCCATCGAAAACATTTGGCAGACGCAATTATGAAGAATCCAGCATTTGTTTATGAATTGAAACATATATGACATGGCCAAAACGAAAGTTCTTATTGCTGTTAAGACTTATCCGACTTTAGCTTCAAAAATATGACGAATTAGTTTGTACTGCTGGATTTCGTGAAGATGGTACGTGGGTTCGTATATACCCCATTCCTTTTCGAAAGCTTGAGTACGACAAGCAATATAAAAAATACGATTGGCTTGAAATTGATTTGGTTCGTAACGATTCTGATTTCAGACCCGAAAGCTTTCGTCCTTACTCAATAGAAAAGGCTTTTGATATTATTGGTCATATAAATACTGATAACAATTGGCATTTTCGCAAAGAAATAATTCTCAAAAACGTCTATACGGATCTCAATAAGCTAATTGCAGATGCCAAAGATAAAACGAAACTTATCTCTCTTGCTGTTTTTAAACCAACAAGGGTTCTTGATTTCATCTTTGAGGAAGTTGAAAGGGTATGGAACAAAACTAAATTAGAAAGGCTAAATGCCCGAGCATTGCAATTAAACCTATTTTCTAATTCAGAAAATCCCTTTGAAGTAGTCAACAAATTACCCTATAAATTCTCTTTTGTTTTTTCAGATGAAAATGGAAGACAAAGCACTTTAATGATAGAAGATTGGGAAACGGGGCAATTATATTGGAATTGTTTAAAGAAGCATGAGGGAAATGAACAAAAAGCTTGTGAAGATGTAAGGAAAAAGTACTTTGATGATTTTGCAGGAACTAAAGATTTATATTTCTATTTGGGTACCACCAGGGAATTTCACCTTATGGCTCCGAATCCATTTATAATTATTGGAACATTTCATCCGAAAAGAGTCGATCAATTATCCCTCTTCTGAAAATTTTTCACCTGATAAAATAACAATAGCAGTCAGGTTCGTTCAAATAAAACATAAGTCTCTGGGATCATCTTCACTTCAGCAAAAAAAACGGTCAGGAAAATTCCTGACCGTCGTCCAAAATCAAATTAATGATTCAGATTTATACTTTATAAACAATCGAATTGATGTTCATACCTGCACCCACCGAACACAAAATAATGTAGTCGCCTTTGTTGATGGCCTGACCTTCCATCCGGCCTTTCAGTATTGTATCGAGCAAAGTTGGAACCGTTGCTGCCGACGAATTTCCAAGTTTCTCAATGCTCATAGGCATAATTCCTTTAGGAATATGCTTCTCGTGATACAGTTTAAAAACATTCTTCAAAATGGCTTCATCCATTTTTTCGTTTGCCTGATGAATCAGCACTTTTTTGATGTCGCTCAACTGCAAACCAGCTTTTTCAATGCTTTCCTTTACAACACCCGGCACAAAACTCAAAGCATAAACATACAATTTATGGCCTGCCATTTTTATGTACTGAATATTTCCGTTGAGCTCCGGATTAAATGAATCTCCGTTGGTCAGCAAATTCCAATAGTTTACAGAGTCTGATCTGCTTGAATGAGAAAGGATTCCGGTAGGCTCTTCACTTTCAAAAGATTCAACGATTGTGGCTCCTGCACCATCGGCATAAATCATTGTATCACGGTCGTGCGGATCGGATATCCTCGACAGTACATCAGAACCAACCACAACACCTCTGACATGTATTCCGCTTCTTATATAAGCATCGGCAACGATCATTCCCTGTGTCCAGCCCGGACAGCCTGAAATAATATCGTGACAGATACAAGCCGGATTTTGAATATTCAGCTTTGCTTTAACTTTGTTTGCAAGGCTGGGTAGAAGGTCAACCTGTGTAGAGCCCGGATTGACATCGCCAAAATTATGCGCGACAATCAAGAATTCAAGTGTTTCAGGATCAATATTTGCCGATTCGCACGCATCCTTAACAGCCAGAGCAGCCATATCAGAATTTAACAGGTCATCAGTAATCCAGCGGCGTTCGCTGATGTTGGTTATTTCCTTGAATTTCTGAATGATCTCG
>JAUYTA010000062.1 GCA_030695265.1 Bacteroidota bacterium | reverse complement strand
AGCATACGACGACTGTTGCCCAAGAAATTGGTTGAGATCCTGAACTGTTGCAGTTTTCCGGCTTTCGAGCAGCAAAATCACCGCACTTTCCTTGTCGCTTAAATTCTCCGGAAGGTTTGTTTCAGGATTGAGGCTGATTTTCGTCTGGCTCTCCAGTTTCAGGCCTGAAGGCAAAGCTGCTTTAAAAACCTCGCCCAAAGTACAGCAATAATAGGCGGCAATCCACTCCCAAAGTTTCAGCTGTTTTTGGTCGATGATGGGCTCTTCGTCCAGAATGGCGTCAATATCTTTTATTTCGAAATCGCCTGAAGGTGTGTTTTCATGCAAACGATAAACCAGGGCCGAAAAAAATTTCCGCCTACCGAACTGTACAATTACGCGGATTCCGGTTTTAATTTTCGCATGAAAGGCAACGGGCACCCGATAAGTAAAATGGCCTTCAAGCGGCAATGGCAATATAACGTCGGCAAAAAGTTCGTTTTCCATCATGTCTGCAAAATACTGAAAAAGATTCCTGATTCAGATATGAGTTTCAGTATTATTAATAAAATATTACTTTGGTGCTGATGAACGCAAAAATGGATATGATTTGTTTAATTCGAAGAATTAAATTTGTTTTGATTATGAAGATTTACCTTATATTACTGTTCTTTTCGTCGGTTATAATTACGAAAGGGCAAACTGATACATCAACAGTTCTAATTCAGGAAGTTGTGATAACTACACAACGCAATCCAAAGGAAACAACAAACATTCCATACAGTATCAGCTTTCTTGACCGAAAGTCATTGGATGATTTTAGTCCGCGCACAACACCTGAAGCGTTGATGAACATGAATGGTCTGTTTGTGCAGAAAACCAATCACGGTGGCGGTTCTCCATTTATCAGAGGATTGACAGGAAATCAAACATTGCTTTTGGTTGACGGCATCCGCCTGAACAATTCGATTTACCGCTACGGCCCGAACCAATATACGAACACCATCGATGCCTTTATGATTGACCGGATAGAAGCTGCAAAAGGTACTGGTTCGGTACAATACGGATCGGATGCAATGGGCGGGGCGATTCAGGTATTTACGAAGATGCCTGCCTTGAATCAGGAAAAACCAACATTTAAAGGCAGGTTATTTGGCAGATATATGACTGGCGACATGGAAAAAACAGGTCGTAGCGAGCTGGAATACAGTTCGAAAAAATATGCAGCTTTGGTTGGGGCAACCTACCGTAATTTTGGAGATATTATTGGCGGAAAAGCTACCGGGAAACAAAGTCCGTCGGGCTATGACGAATATGCGTTTGACGCTAAAATTACTGCTGCTCCGAGAAAAAACATTCAGCTCACAGTAGCAAATCAGTTCAACAGACAGCAACATGTTCCATTGTATCATAAAGTTGTGCTCGAAAACTACCTGTTGAGTGAATTCGATCCTCAGCAACGAATGTTAACCTATTCCAGATTAAACATTCAGCGGCGTGAAAAAATTTTCAACCAACTCAGGTTCATTGCATCGTGGCAACAAAATACAGAAGGCAGGATCAATCAGAAAAATGGGAGCAATTTGATTGTCAGCGAAAGAGATAAGGTAAATACCCTTGGCTTAACTTTTGATTTCGATTCTGAATTTGGGAATGTCTGGACTGCCAATTCCGGGATCGAAATTTATCATGATCAGGTGAGAAGTTTGCGTGCTGAAACGAATACAGCAGAAAGTTTAACTGAAAATAAGCGGGGTTTATATCCGGACAATTCAGAATACGGCAATTATTCAGTATTCACCCTTCATCATCTTGACTTTGGCAAATGGATTCTTGACGGTGGATTCAGGTTTAACACTTTCAGAATAAATATTACCGACAACACTTTGGGAAAGGTTAATATTTTGCCTGAAGCATTTGTATTTAATACTGCCCTGATGTATAACATTAACCTCAAACATCATGTTTACAGTACTTTCAGCAGTGGGTTCCGTGCCCCAAACATTGACGACCTTGGAACGCTTGGAATTGTTGATTTCAGGTACGAAGTTCCCGCTTATGATTTAAGACCGGAAAAATCACAAAATTACGAAGTGGGATACAAACTAAAGCTCAGTAAATTAATTGGCACAGTGGCAGTTTATTACATGGATCTCAATCAGTTGATCACCAGAGCAAAGGAAGAAGGCCGTTTCATTGACGGATACCAGGTATATAAAAAGGAAAACACTGAGAAAGCAAACATCAGAGGTTTTGAGGCGGCGTTTACCTGGAAAGCAATGGCCGGACTGGAAATAAACAGTGGAATATCATACACATACGGACAGAATATCACCAATAATGAACCATTGAGAAGAATTCCTCCCTTAAATGGAAGATTGGCCTGCACCTATAAATTCAGGAATTTTTATTCTTCGGCTGAATTTTTATTCGCTTCCAAACAGAACCGGCTTGCACAAGGCGATGTAAGCGATAACCGTATTCCACAAGGTGGTACGCCCGGCTGGCAGGTCTTCAATCTTTTTACCGGATACCAGATCGCTTCGGTGAAATTGAATGCCGGACTTCAGAATATTCTAAACGAAGACTACCGCACCCACGGATCAGGAATAAACGGTGTTGGACGAAGCGCCTTTATTTCTGTTGATTATTTGTTCTAATTACCAAGCCGAAGTATATTTCTGACACCAAACTTCCATTCAACTTCAGGCTAAACAGCATTGGATGATATAATTTTCTATTTCAAACTAATTTATTACATTCACCGTCACCCATTTTCATTTCTGGAAACAGAAAGTAATTCTTTAATGGCCTAAATAACATAAATATATGAGTAGGAGAAGATTTAGTCTGAAGTTGAAGTTGAATATCTACATTCTTACTGCGGCAACTGTAATTTACTGTATCGCAATTGGATATGTAAGTTATCGCTTGAAAACGATTGCATATACCGACGCGGTGGAGATTGTAAAAGGGTCGACACGAGAATACCGGAACAAAATTTCCGAAGAATTAAATGTGATGATGGAATCGGCACGAACTCTTCGGAATGTGTTCAGTACGCATAAGAAATATACACCAGCTCAACGCGATGCGTTTTTTGAAACAGTTCTTTACAGCAATCTGGAGAAAAACCCTGATTTTCTGTCGGTTGGACTTTACTGGGAATTAAATGCCCTTGACGAAAACTACAATAAAAAAAACGGGCGAATAAGAAATATTTGGTACCGTGCAGGCAATCAAATTAAAATGCAGAAAGCAATTGTTGATACAACCAACTCCGAAATAAAAGGGATTTATTATACAGCCAGGGATTTGAACAAAGAAATGATTTGGGATCCTTATTACGATGTTGTAACCAAAGAATTGGAGGGAATGCTGATGACTGCGCTTTTTGTTCCGATTCAAAATCCCGCTGGAAAATTTGAAGGATTGGTCGGTATTGACATTTCGCTTACACAAATGAACAAACTGATTGCCGGAATAAAACCTTTTGAGGAAGCCATTTCGTACATTGTTGGAGGCAACCGGATGATCGTTGCCCATACCGATCAAACATTGACCGGCAAAAACTTCTTTGAAACCATGGGTACTGACAGCACTGTTTTTAGGACAAGTTATAAACAAGTTAAAAACAACTCATCAAGCTCTTTTACTAACATTTCGGAGGAGTTAAATACTTGATAGTCAGTATTTGTATATTATAATTAAATAACACCAAACAGCTGATATTTAATGAATTAAGTTTATTAAAAAGTTGCACATTTCGACATAAGTCACTATCTTTGAAG
>JAUYTA010000588.1 GCA_030695265.1 Bacteroidota bacterium | reverse complement strand
CGGTGAGCACGGAAATGCGACCGTTCTGAATGGCGTAAGTTACGGATGGCACAACTGGTGGCCGCGTTTCTACAACAAGGAGTCGGTAAAATGGCTGGCTACCGACTGGAAATGTTCGGTAGTAAGGGCAGCCATGGGGGTCGATCCGAAGAAGGGATACATTGACCAACCCGTTTGGTCGAAAGAAAAAGTGGAAGCAGTTATTCAGGGCGCCATCGAAAACGACATTTATGTGATCATCGACTGGCACAGTCACACCATAAAGTTGGATGCCGCCAAAGCTTTTTTTACTGAAATGGCCACCAAATACGGAAAACATCCGCATATAATTTACGAGATTTTCAACGAACCAGTGAAAGACTCATGGCCAATGGTGAAAGAATATTCCATCGAACTGATCAAAACCATTCGAGCCATTGATCCTGACAACATCATTTTAGTAGGAAATCCGCATTGGGATCAGGATATTCACCTGGTAGCCGACGATCCGATTCAGGGTTTCAGCAACATCATGTACACTGTTCATTTTTATGCCGGAACACACGGTAAATCTTTGCGCGACCGCAGCGAACACGCACTGAAAAAAGGAATTCCGATTTTCATTTCTGAATCGGCAGGCATGGAAGCATCAGGAAACGGCCCGATCAATTACACCGAATGGCAAAACTGGATCGACTGGTGCGAAACCAACAAAATAAGCCTCGTTTCATGGTCAATCGCTGATAAAAATGAAACCTGTTCGATGTTGAAAACTAGCGCTGCTTCCGAAGGAAACTGGAAAGAGGAAGACATGAAGGAATCGGGAATCAAAACCAGGGAATTGTTGCGGAAACAGGCAGAGAAATAAGAGGGTATAAAAGGTCATTGATGGTCATTGATGGTCATTTAGTTGTAATTGTTGTAATTGAATCAACACCCCGGCTTTGATAATTTAAAAAACAAGATATGAATGTAGTCAGATTCAGATATTTTCTATTTTTTGCCGTGATACTGCTTTCACTTACAGTTCCGTTAAACCTTTCGGCCCGATACAACAGAATTGCGGGTGTAACAATGGGCACAACTTCAGGATTTGCACTGAAAGAATTAGAAGTTTACCCGCAGAAGAAACCCATTTCAGGAGTATTGAAAGACAAAAACGGAAACACCATGAGAGGAACTCCGATGGTGTTGGGCAAGTCGCTCACACAGTCAGTGGCTTTTGCGCAGAACATCGAAAACTGGAAAACCATTCAGAACAACGGTTTCAACACGATTCGGGTGTGCTGGGTCGATCCGTATTACATTGATCGTTCAAAATCGGGCTGGACAGTGGCGGAAGTACTCCCATACCTCGACAAATGCGTGGAGAATGCCACCGCCACCGGTATGAACCTGATTATTAACTATCACAACGTGGGCGCACAGCAGAATTACGACAAAACCTACCAGTTTACGCTCGAAAACGAATTCTGGACAGCTGTTGCCCCACGTTACAAAAACAATGATCTGGTGTACTACGAACCAGCCAACGAGCCAACGTTTACCATGAGCGATTACTTAAAGCCAGAGTTTAAAACCAATTATCTGAAGCTTTACACAATCATTCGCACGTTAGCTCCAGAGCGGCAAATCCTGTTTTTCAGTTTTAACGGCATCACCCAGGAAATCATTAAGGTAGTCGATCATTACTCGCCACAAATTGACTGGACACATACAGCCGTTGGGTACCACATGTACAATTCAACCACCAGTGAGCACATCCGAACGGTAATGGCCTATCATCCGGTTATCTGTACCGAATGGTTTTACGACCATCTCTCCAAATTGCCCGGAAATGAATTCATTAAACGCGTTGACGGATTTAAACTGAACGCGCAGACGCTCGAAGAACTGGGTTCGGGGTGGGTTGACTGGCGCGATTGGGGCGATGTTACCCTGAACGAACTGGTTGACACCGTGATTACCGATGCACGTGCAAAAAATTACTGGTGGGGTCAACCTGTCGCCGGAATAAAAGCTACCGGAATAGGCCTTTCTGATAAGAAAATTGAACTTGTTTCAGGCAAGTCGAAAAAACTGGAGGCATTTGTTTACCCGGCATTGGCCGAAAACCAGCAAATAATCTGGAACAGCAGCAATACCAAACTGGTTACTGTCAGCGAAACTGGCCTGGTAAAAGCTGTTTCATCCAGAGATGCCACAGCAACCATTACCGCAAAAACCGAAGATGGCAGTTTTGCATCTTCGTGCGAAGTGATCATCCGCTTTGAAGGCAGGTAGCAAGTTCAAACCGATAAATTTATCAAGCTCTAATAGAATGAAACGAATTAAAACACTGCAAACCTTGTTCTTTCTTGTGCTCGTTAGTCCTTGTTTAATGGCCCAAATTCCTGACGGAGGTAGTTCGCTGATCAGTACAACAGCAACCAATTACCAAAAGATCGGGAATTACACATTAACGGCCATTAACATCGAAAATCAAACCTTCACAAAGGGTCTCAGGTTTACCACCGGAGCCACTATGAACAACTCATGGGATGCACAAATCAAGTTTACTTCGGCAGCCGGAATAGCAAAGGATGATGTTGTTTTAGTAGCTTTTTACGCCCGCACAACAGCCACTCTGCAGGAATTTGGTGTTGGGGCGCTCACCGTTTGTATTGAAAATAACACCTCATATGCAAAGGAAATTTATTACAAAGTGAACATCGGAACGGAATGGAAACAATACTATGCCTCGGTAAAATGTGCAAATACACTGGCTGCATCTGCCGTTAGCTATTCTTTTCACATTGGTTATCCTAATCAAACCGTCGAAATTGCCGATGCAAAATTCCTGAATTACAAAAACACGCTCACGCTTGCACAGCTACCAATTACCGAAGTGACCTACTTCGGACGGGAAGCCGACGCTGCATGGCGTGCTCCGGCTGACGAACGCATCAATCAAATCCGCAAGGGAATTGTTGACATGGTGGTATATGACGAACAAGGTCAGGTGGTGAAAGATGCCAGTGTCTCGATTGAAATGACCCGCCACAAGTTCGGGTTCGGAAGCGCTGTTGCAGCCAATACCTTTCTGAACAATACCACCTACCGGGAAAAAGTTTACGAGCTTTTCAATGAAGTGGTTTTCGAGAATGACCTGAAATGGGGTTCATTCAATCCCAACTCAACTTTTAACATTCGCCGTTCGCTCGATTCACTCGATAAAAAGAAAATCGAGGTAAGAGGCCACAATGTCATCTGGCCTTCATTTAAGTATATTCCATCAGCAGTTGCAAGCCTGAAAAGCAACCCAACTGCCTTGCGCAACGAAATTGAAAAACGAATTGACGACGTTTCCAAATTTGCAAGCGGACGATTAAACGACTGGGATGTACTGAACGAACCCTACTCAGAAAAAGAAGTTCAGGCCATCCTGGGTGACGAAGTAATGGCCGACTGGTTTAAACGTGTTCGGGCCAACGATCGTAAAGTGAAACTTTACATCAACGATTACAATATTTTAAGCGCAGGTGGAAACGATGTAAAACACCAGGACGGCTATTTCAACATCATTAAATACATCGACGAAAAAGGCGGGAAAATTGAAGGCATCGGGTTGCAAGGGCATTTTAATACCGACCTAACACCCATCGCCAAAGTGTACACTATTCTGGAACGGTTCGCCACCCTGGGCAAGGAAATCAAAATCACCGAACACGATATCAACATCACCCAACGAGCTGTTCAGTCCGATTACACGCGCGATTTTATAACCATTTGTTTCAGCCATCCATCTGTAAAATCTTTCCTTACATGGGGCTTCTGGGCTGGGCAGCACTGGCTACCCGATGGCGCTTATTATGCTTCCGATTGGACCATAAGGCCTCACGGAGAGGTTTACAAAGACCTGGTTTTTAATCAGTGGTGGACAAAAAAGACCGACAAAACCACCGATTCTGAAGGCAAAGTTTCATTCGAAGGTTTTCTCGGAACTTACAAATACACCATCAAATCGGGAGGTAAAGAACGCACCGGAACATTCAGCATCGACCATTCGAAGCAGAGTGGCGCCGCCAATTCGGTTACACTTTCGTTCGACACTTCCATTCCTGATAATGTAAGCATAACCACTACCAAACCAACCTGTTTGTGCGAGGGGGAAACCATTTTTCTGAATGCCCCTGCCGGAAATGGGTTGACCTACCAATGGTTCCGGGGAACAGAAGTTTTACCGGAAACTTCGGCCAGTATTGCCGTAAAACTGGCTGGCATGTATTCAGTTAAAGTAAAAAAAGGAACTGTTGCAGTAAGTTCTGCGCCGCTTGAAGTAATCGTTAACCCGATGCCTAAAGCCGAAATTACACCAACAGGCGACCTCTCGTTTTGTCCCGGAGGAAAAGTTAAATTAAGCGCCAATACTTCGAACAACCTCACCTATACCTGGATGAAAGGAACTACCAAAATACAGGGATCGGTGACCTCAATCGACGCCACAGAAACCGGAAGTTACCGGCTGATTACCAATTCCAGCGGTTGCGCCACTTACTCCGAACCGGTTGCAGTTCAGGTTTATTCAGCCACCAGTCCTGAATGTGCCACAGGAATCAATCAATTTGATAACTTAATAAGGGTTTATCCCAATCCGTTTAATGGTACATTTGTTCTGGAAACCAACTTTTCGGGAAATGATCGGGGAACAGCAGAACTTTTTAATTCGGTGGGTTCAAAAATTTACTCACGGGAACTCGTTGCAACTTCAGGAAAAACAACCATCGAAGTGCCAGCAAAAGGATTTTACACATTGCGGGTAAGTAACAAAAAAGAAGTGAAAATCTTTAAAATGACAAATAACTAAAACAAAACCAATGTTAAAAAAATCCATCACCCTATTTTTCATCCTGCTGCTTTCAGCCGGAATGCTTCCAGCCAAAGAAAAAGCGGTCCCGCTTAAAAAGTTGAAATTTACTGACATCGGAAATCCAGCTTTGGCCGGGTCTTCAGAAGTCAGGAATGCCGGAATCACTTTAACGGCCGGCGGTGCCGATATCTGGGGAGTAAAAGACGAATTTGGATTTTCGTATCTCGAAAAAACAGGCGATTTCGATCTGGTTGCCCGAATTGAAAGCCTGACCGCGCCCCACCTTTACACAAAAGCCGGATTGATGGCCCGCGAACAACTTTCGGACAATAGCCGTCACATCTTTTTCCAGGTTTTCCCGAACAACAACCCGCGGAACAAAAACAACGGAGGATACGAATTTCAATACCGCGCTGAACAGGCAGGCGAAATGAAAGCCATTTATCCTGCCGGATTTGATGGAGAACCAGAATTTCCGGTAAACTATCCGAATACATGGATCCGGCTTAAACGCGCAGGTAACGAATTCACCGGTTACTATAGCGCCGATGGAAAAGACTGGAAATTATTCACGGCATTCACCATGGAATTATCGAAAAAAATATACCTGGGACTGGCTGTCACGTCACACAACACCAATGAAGCGGCAACCGCTGTGTTTCGGGATATTTCAACTTTAAAATAAAAAAGTGATCAGTGTTCAGTCTCAGTTTTCAGGAAGTCATCCGATGAATATTCTTGTAAAGAACATAAATGTTTATAGTCAATTAATCAGTTAATTACACAGTTCATCGGATGACTATGTAGTTATCAGTTTCAGTTTTCAGTTAAAACAAATTTAGTCAGTCAGCCTATATGCAAAAAGCACTATATATTCTTACCATCTTACTTTTTATAGCTTCAACAGGCTTCAGCCAAAAGTTTGAGGCAGAATCGGCAACCCTTTCAGGAGGAGCAATTAAAACAGCCCTGGTTTCAGCTTCAGGAAGTTATATAGTAGAACAGAAGGAGGGAAACCTGACATTTAATCTGAATTTCACAGAAGATGCTTCTTACAACATTTATATTCAGGTTGCATCACCTAACGGGAATAAATCGAATAACCTGCTGGTCGACGGCAACTCCGTTACCTTTGCAACAACCCTGAGTTCTG
>JAUYTA010000056.1 GCA_030695265.1 Bacteroidota bacterium | reverse complement strand
GTCCGACTGCCAGTGAAGTTACAAACATGATTAAAGTTACAATTCCTCCGATGAGTAACGCGGCGCCAAACAGCAACACAAGAACGCGAAGCACCACCCGAAGTACACTGCCCACCACATCGCCAAAACGGTCCATGCGGGTAACGCCTTTTTCGTACGATGCCGAATTCCTGAAACGGTTATAGCTTTCGCCAATCTCAGTTACCTCTTCCTTAATTGATTTTTCGATATTTGAAACCGTGGCTTCCTTTCCGCGCATTTCCAGCCGCTGAGCGGTAGTTTTAGCTTTCGGAACTACAATCCAGAGAATAATGTAAATGAGAAATGAAGCTCCTACTCCCAGGAAGAACAGCACCACAAAAATTACACGTAGTATAACCGGATCAATATTAAAATAGGCGCCCAGTCCGGAACAAACTCCGCCGATTACCCGGTTGTCGCCATCGCGGTACAGGCGTCGGCGTTTTTTCTGTTCGCTTTCCTGACACGCACTTTCTGCCTGAGTTTTTGCTGAAGTTTCCTCTTCCGAATCCATAAAATCTTCCGGTTTACCCATTCGGGCGATCACCTCGTCAACCATCTCGTTGGTAACTACTTCAACTTTGTTGCCGGTCTTTTCAATAAAGAGTTCGGCAATTCGGGCTTCAATATCCTGAAGTATTTCCTGGCCTTCAATAGCAGTTCCAAAATGTCGGTTCAACAATTGTAAATATTTCTGGAGTTTTTCGAACGCATCATCGTCGATGTGAAAAACGCTCCCGCTTATATTGATTGTAAATGTCTTTTTCATTTCGTTTATATTTTTCCGTTTTATTTATATTGAAAATGACCTATTTATGTTCTTTTATCATTCTGACTGCCTCAACCAGCTCGTCCCACGATTCGCCCATTTCATTCAGAAAAAACCGACCTTCCTCGGTAAGTTCGTAATATTTACGCGGGGGGCCCTGGGTCGATTCTTCCCACTTGTACGACAGCAAACCGTCGTTCTTCAGCCGGGTAAGCAGCGGATAAAGTGTTCCTT